>NZ_JAQOSR010000262.1:0-8555 GCF_046718885.1 Bradyrhizobium sp. UFLA01-814
GATCGAGCGCGTGGTCGAGACCGTCGCCGCGCTGGAGCCGACCTTCGGCGGCATCAACCTCGAGGACATCCGCGGACCTGAGTGCTTCGAGATCGAGGCGCAGCTCAAGGAGCGCATGAAGATTCCGGTCTTCCATGACGACCAGCACGGCACCGCCATCATCGTCGCCGCCGCGATCGTCAACGGGCTGTTGTTGAACGGCAAGCAACTGTCCGATGTGAAGATCGTCTGTTCGGGCGCGGGCGCGGCTGCGATCGCAACCCTCAATCTGCTGGTCTCGATGGGGGCGCAGCGCAAGAACATCTGGGTCTGCGACATCGACGGTGTGGTCTATGACGGCCGCAACACGACGATGGATCGCTGGAAGGCGGTCTATACCCAGAAGACCGACGCACGCGTGCTCGCCGACGTCATTCCGGGCGCGGACATTTTCATCGGCCTGTCGGCGCCGGGCGTGCTGAAGCCTGAAATGGTCAAGCAGATGGGCGACAAGCCGCTGGTGATGGCGCTTGCCAATCCGGTGCCGGAGATCATGCCGGATGAGGCGCGTCTGGCGCGTCCCGACGCGATGATCTGCACCGGACGGTCGGACTTCCCGAACCAGGTCAACAACGTGCTCTGCTTCCCCTTCATCTTCCGCGGCGCGCTCGATGTCGGCGCCACCGCGATCAACGAGGCGATGAAGCACGCCGCGGTGGATGCTATCGCGCAGCTCGCGCGCGATCCGCCGTCGGATGCGGTGGCCCATGGTTTCGAGAGCGGCGAGACCCAGGGGTTCGGCCCGGGCTCGCTGATCCCGAGCCCGTTCGATCCGCGCCTGATCCTGCGCATCGCGCCGGCGGTGGCCAAGGCCGCGATCGAGTCCGGCGTCGCGACCCGGCCGATCGCCAATTTCGACGAATACGCAGCCAATCTCGAACGCTTCGCCTTCCGCTCCGGCCTCACCATGAAGCCGGTGTTCGCCAAGGCGAAGACCCAGCCGGTGCGCGTGATCTACGCCGAAGGCGAGGACGAGCGCGTGCTGCGCGCGACGCAGGTGGTGCTCGAGGAAAAGCTGGCGCGGCCTATCCTGGTCGGCCGGCCGTCGGTGGTCGAGACCAGGATCAAGCGCTTCGGTCTGTCGATCAAGGCCGGCCGCGATTTCGACCTGATCAATCCCGAGGACGATCCGCGCTACCGTTCCTATGTGCAGTCCTATATCGACGTCGCCGGCCGGCGCGGCGTGACGCCGGAGGCCGCGCGGACCGTGGTCCGCACCAACAATACCGTGATCGCGGCGCTTGCGGTCTCGCGTGGCGAGGCCGACGCCATGCTGTGCGGCGTCGAGGGCCGCTACATGAGCCATCTGCGCCATGTCCGCGAGATCATCGGCTTCCTGCCGGGTGTCAGCGACTATGCCGCGCTGGCGCTGATGATTACCTCCACCGGCGCCCATTTCCTCGCCGATACCCAGGTGCGGCCGAACCCGAGCGCGGAGGAACTCGCTGAAGTGGCGTCGCTCGCGGCAATCCACGTCCAGCGCTTCGCCTTCAAGCCGAGGGTCGCCTTCGTGTCACATTCCGACTTCGGTAGCTATGACACGGATTCCTCGCGCAAGATGCGGCGGGCGACCCAGCTCCTGAAGGACAAACATCCGGAGATCGAGGCCGACGGCGAGATGCAGGGCGACACCGCGCTGTCGGCGGCGGCGCGGCGACTGGTGCTGCCGCAGTCGCGGCTGGAAGGCGAGGCCAACATCCTGATCATGCCGAACCTCGATGCCGCCAACATCGCCTACCAGATGATCAAATCGCTCGCCAACGCGTTGCCGGTGGGGCCGATCCTGATCGGTCCGGCCCGCCCCGCGCACATCCTCACCCCCGGCGTGACGGCGCGCGGCATCCTCAACATGACGGCGGTTGCCGCCGTCGAAGCCCAGGAGCGCGCCGGCCGCGCGCAGCCGACGCTGTTCGGCTGACGGCCGTTGTTTGAGCACGTTATGTTCGGAAAACCGCAGCGGTTTTCCGCATCGTGTTTGAACCGGGATGGATTCGATTTGATCGAGGCAGGCGGAGCGACCATAATCGCTTCGCCTGCTTCGTCCGATTTCCGCCATCCAGTGAGGCCGACCCATGCCAGCGTTCATCACCTTCGGGCGGATCCTGTTCGCCGTGCTGTTCCTGTATTCGGGAGCGAGCAAGCTGTTCGGCATCCAGGCGACGGCGGATCTGCTCGCGGCCAAGGTGACGATCCCGGCCGTGGTCGCGCCCTATACGCAGCAGATCGAAGCCGCCGTCGGCATGCCGTTCATGCAGCTGCTGGCGATCACGATCGGCGGTTTCGAGATCGTCGCGGGGCTGATGATCGCGGTGAACGTGCTGGCGCGGTTCTTCGCGATCCTCCTGATCATCTTCGTGTGCTTCGCCACCTTCTACTTTCATGATTTCTGGAATCAGCCGGCGCCCGACAACCTCAGGACGCTGATCGATGCGCTGAAGAACCTGTCGCTGATCGGCGCGCTGTTCATCATCGCCGGCTACGGCCGCGGCCCGCGCCGCGACGACCCGGCCTATGGGGACGTGTAGGACGCGGCAGCGTAGGATGGGTAGAGCGCAGCGAAACCCATCATCTTTGTGCCGAGCAATCGATGGGTTTCGCTTCGCTCTACCCATCCTACGGGCATTGCCGCTTTCAACCCACGCGCCGCCACGGCGTCACGCTGACATCATGCGCGGCGTCGATCAGTTCCGGCGCGCCGGCGTGCAGGCCGTGCGCTGAGAGTACCTGCTGCGGGGTGCGTGCAGGGACGCCGGGAAAGCACGGCTCGCCGTCGGGGATGCGCACCTTCGGCGCGACCGAGAGCCAGAACGTGTCGTAGCGGTCCATGAACATGCCGAACACGCCGGGGCCGCCGATGATCGCGACCATGCCCGAGGTCACGCCGGCCTCGCGGCTCGCGGTCTCGAACGGGCAGCCGGCGGGATTCCACAGCAGCGCCTTCGGATTATCGGGGTCGGGCGCGGTGGCCGCGACCTTGCTGGTCAGGATCAGGCGCCGCCGCTTCGGCGCGTTCGGCTGCTCTTCCTGGGAGTGACGGCCATGCACGACGAGGTCGGCGCGGTCGAGGGCCGCCGTGAAGAACCGCTTGTCGCCCTCAATCTTGAGGTCGTCGGGCATCACATTCCGCGCATTCGCCAGCCGGCCATCGGCGGAGACGATGACGAAGCCTTCGATACGCAGCGCACCCACCAGGATTGTCGCCGGCGCTATTGCTGATCGACGGTCGTGACGACGCTGTTCACCGGGCGCGAGCTTACGGTCGGCAGCTTGACGTCCTTGGCGAGCTCCTGCTCGTATTGCGGCAGCACCGTCACCGGGAACTTGGCGCGCATCGCGACCACCTTGTAGCCGCCGGCCTTGAGCTGCGTCAGTAGCGTGGGCAGGGCTTCCGCGGTGTGCTTCTGGAAGTCGTGCATCAGGATGATGCCCTTGCCGAGCTTGTTCACCTTCTTCATCACGGTGTCGATCACCTGCTGCGGCTTGCTCGCCTTGAAGTCGAAGGAGTCGAGGTCGCAGGAGAAGATCGCGATGTTGCGGTTGCCGAGATAGGTCACCATCTCCGGCGGATGCTGCAGCGCCGGGAAGCGGAAGAACGGCGAGGGTGAGGTCTCGAGCGCCCACTTGACCGCGGCGTAGCCGCGCTCGATCTCGTCCTTCTTCTGATCCTCGGTGAGCTTCTTGTTGTTCAGATTGGCGTGCGACCAGGTGTGAGCGCCGACCGTGTGGCCGGCGGCATAGACCTGCCGCAGGATTTCGGGGTGATAGGTCGCATGCTTGCCGATCGGGAAGAAGATGCCCGTGGTGCATTCATCCGCGAGCGCCTTCAGCACCGCCGGCGTGTTGCCCGGCCAGGGGCCGTCGTCGAAGGTCAGCACCACCTCATGGTCGCGCAGGAAGTCGAGCTGCTTGAAATGCTCGAAGCCGAAGCCGGGACCGCCGGTGGTGTCGATCTCGACCGTGCGGCCGACGCCGAGCGCGTTCGGATTGTTGCAGGCGGCGCGCGCCGGCTGCGGCGGTTGCTTCGGCGGAACCGGGGCTGCCGTTGCGGTTGCCTGTGGCGGGGCTGCGGCGGCGGGCGCGGGAGCCGCGGCCGCTGGTGCCGCGGTGGCGCCCTTGGCGGGCGGCGTCTGCGACCAAGCTGCGCTCGACGCGAGCAACGATACGGTCCCTGCGAAAATCAGACCTGTCGCAATGCGCATGGCGTGTTCCCTGCTGATCGCGCTCCCGGCGCCGGCAATGCCGCGACCGGGTCGCTTCGCCCCCCAACCGATCGTACCCTAGTCGCAGTGGCGACGCCAAGGCAATGAACGTGGCGAGCGCGTGTCCAAAATCCTCATCGGATCAGTTAATACCGGGGATTATCGCGATATCTCAGGCGGCCGCCAGTGCCCGTGCGATCCCGGTCTTGATGCGCGTGTCGTCGGGCGCAACCGACTCAGCGAAAACGTCGGCGATGTAGCCGTCGCGGCCGATCAGGTATTTGTGAAAATTCCAGCGCGGCACGTCCTTGGGCCGGGCCTCCGCCGCCCAGCGGTAGAACGGATGCGCGCTCGTTCCGCGGACGATTGCTTTCGCCGCGATCGGGAAGGTGACGCCATATTGATGCTGCGCAGTCTCCGCGATCTCGGTCGGGCCGCCGGGTTCCTGGCCGCCGAAATCATTGGAGGGGACGCCGACGATGACGAAGCCGCGATCGCGGAATTCGGTCCAGAGTTGCTGCAGGCCGGCATATTGCGGCGTGAAGCCACAAAGCGAGGCCGTGTTCACGATCATCAGGGGACGGCCGGCATAGTCGGCAAGTCTGATATCGCCGCCGCCGAGTGCCGGAAATGAGAAGGCGTAGGCGGTGATCCGGCTCATCGCGGGCTGCTCGGCATGCAGCGCACCGGATCCTGCGGCCGCGGCAAAGGCCGTCATGATCAATGTCCTGCGGTCCATCATGGTCTCGTCCCCGGAACAGATGTCGTGGACATCTTAATCCAGCGGGCCGGCTCAGGCTTTCAAGAAGGCGTTATGGGCGGTCCCAGTGGGTCGCCCGAACGGAGACCTCAGCGCAGCGGCAGGATGAAGTCGGTGCCTTCGCCGGTCTCGCCCTGGTTCACACCGAGGTCGGAGACGATGATCGATCCGCCGGTGCCGAGCGCTTCGCTGATCCGCGCCATCACGTCGGCCGGAATCGAGATGCGGTCGAGCGCCTCGGCCGGAGTGTTGGTCACCGGCTGCGGCTTGGCCTCGGCCACCGCTGCGGCCGCGACCTTGCGGCGATGCGAGGCGCGCTCCTCGACGTCGATGCGGCCAGCGTTGCGGGTCGGCAGCGTCACCACCGACCAGCGCAGCAGGTTCGTATCGGTCTTGTCGACTTGCGCGGTGAACACATGCGTGCCGAGCGGCCGGTCGCTCGCCGCAATCGTCACCGGCACCTCGAACAGCGGTGCGAAATTCTGCCGCACATAGAGCTTGGAATCCTTGCGGCTGATGAACACCGCGATCTGGCCGGCGCGCTTCGACACGTCGATCCTGGCGGTGCCCGGCAGCCGTGCCGGATCCTTCTTGGCGTCGGGCGTATCGGCTGCGGTCGCTGCGTCGGCGGGCTTGTCAGCGGCCTTCGATGCGTCGGTCTTCGATGCGTCGGTCTTGGGCGCCTCGGCAACGCCGGGCTTGGCGGCGTCCGCTTTGGGCTCGTCGGCTTTGGCCTCCGCCTTCACCGGATCGCTTGCGGAGACCTCGCTTTTTGGCGTGTCGGTGCTGGCGGTGGTTTCGCCGACCGTGTTGTCATTCGTGGTCGTATAGCTGTCGCGGGCGGCGGCGGAATTGGTCTCGGCCGGCTTGTCGGCGGCGGCCGTCTCGGGCTTGTCCGCTGCGAGCTTCTCCGCGATGGCGTCACGCGCTGCGGAAGAGGACGCATCGGACATTGTCACTGACGCACTCGCTGCCGGCATCGCGCTGCTGGCGTCGGCGGTGTGGGTGTTGTCGCGCAGCGACGCGGCGGCATGGCCGACGCTGCTGCGCAAGTCGAGACTGGACTGCTTGTCGGCGCCCTTGTCGCTCTTCACGCCGAGCGGCGCATCCATCTTCAGGATGTCGTCGGCGACCGGCTGCTGCGGGGCCACCTTCTGCGTCACCAGCAGCGGATGGGAGAAACTCTCCGGAGAAATCGTGCCGGGCGTGACGAACACGCGGGCGCCCATTCGCGTCCAGTTGTACATCTTGACCGCGAACGACATCGGCATGCGGATGCAGCCATGGGAGGCCGGATAGCCGGGCAGCACGCCGGCGTGCATGGCGATGCCCGACCAGGTGATGCGCTGCATATACGGCATCGGCGCGCCGCTGTAGATGTTGGACTGGTGATACTTCTGCTTCTGGATGACGCTGAAGACACCCATCGGGGTCGAGTGCCCCTTCATGCCCGTTGACACCGGGCTCTCGGCATAGAGGCCGTTGGCGTCGTAGAGGCTGACCCGCTGCTGGTCGATCGAGACCGAGATGATCAGGGGACCTTGCGGCTTGCTGCCGGCCTCCTTCTCGAGCGCCGGGTTCTTCTTGGCCGTGTTGCGCTTCGGCTTCTGCCGGTGCGGCTGTGGCATCGGCTCGTAGTCGCCGTAGAAGGCGGAGTCGCGGTTCCAGTAATAGAGCGCTGCATCGGCCTGTGTGGAGGCGGCGACGGTGCCGGCGGTCGTCAGAATTGCAAACTGCCAGAACCGCTCATTCGCAAGATCAAAAATCGAAATCCGCCGTCCACCTGCGCGCATATTCCGAATCCCAGTCCAAACTACCTGTTGGTTGTCGCAGACGCACAACGCGTTCACCAGCGCAAGCGTTCTAACCCTTCCGTGAGGGGCGAATTTTCGACGAAAGAGTAGCAAAAAAGCCTCACAAGAGGTTAAAGCGCGCGGTCCGATCACCGAACTGTCAGCGCCTTCCTGTGCGGCGTTTGCGCACTACATAGGCGGGACCCACCCCGCGGAGACCTCAATGACATCGAGATATGTGAGCTTGTGTGACCTGCGACGGTTGTCTCGCTGGGGGGGCGCAGTGCTGCTGATGTTGCTGGCTTTGGGGCAGGCACGTCCTGCGGCCGCGGCCGACGAGCCGGACCTGATCTTCCGCCGCTCCACCGTGTTCAAATGGGTGAGCCCCAACGACAAGCTCGCGACCTATGGCGTCGACGATCCCGAGGTCGAAGGCGTCGCCTGTCACTTCACGGTGCCGGAGAAAGGCGGCTTCAAGGGCTGGCTTGGCCTTGCCGAGGAAGTCTCCGATATCTCGCTGGCGTGCCGGCAGATCGGGCCGATCCGCTTCAAGACCAAGCTCGGGCAGGGCGACGACATGTTCAGCAAGCGCCGGTCGCTGTTCTTCAAGAAGATGCAGATCGTGCGCGGCTGCGACGCCAAGCGCAATGTGCTGGTCTACATGGTCTATTCGGACCGCCTGATCGAGGGCTCGCCAAAGAACTCGACGTCGTCGGTGCCGATCATGCCGTGGGGCGCGGCCGATGCCGCCGTGCAGAAGTGCGGCGAGTTCATTCAATAGCTGGAGCAGGGGCTTGGCGCAGGCGGCTGAGGCCGTGGGCGAGCTAGCGCTCGGTTTGCCCGAACTGCTTTGCGCTGATGCGAAGGCCCGGCTTGACCTTCGAGTCGCGGCAGCCGACAAGGCGGACCAGCTTCTGCGGCGCGCACTCATTGTCGCCCATGACGTAGGCGCCTTGCTGCGGCATCGCGGCCGTCATCTGCTGCTGGCCGGATTTGCTCGCCGCGGATTCATTGCCAACACCGATGTTGCCATTGCCCACGACTGACATCCTTCGTTGGATCGGGAGGGATTACGACAACGTGCCACCGCGAAGATGGTTGCACGGCGCCCAGATATGAGTCGGCCAAACCGCCGCCCGGTTCACCGCCGTACTTGCTGTGCTGCTTCCTCTCTCAGCAGAGGAAAGTTAACAAAGCGCGCTAGCTCGTTCAGTTTGCACGCATAATTGGCCGTCGCTCTGCCAGTGGCCGGGGACGGGCATTGTCGCGTGAAGTTTTCAACAGCCTTTCCAGGCACGCTTCTGCCGCTGAAATCATTGGTGTTTTCCGGCGAATGTTTCGTGGACCGCTGGTCGACGAAACAATTCCAGGTCCGACGAAACCATTTTCGGCTTGTTCCGCAGAACTCCGGAAACGGCAGATCGTTATCAGACCGTCACACAACGGCGCCGGATGCCGAGCGGAATAACGGAGACTGTCAGATGCGGACCATGAGCCTGATCCTCGCCTTCGCCTTTGTGATGGCCGGTTCGTCGATGGCAGGCTCCCCGGACAGCGGTTTGCCCGGAATCGGCACCTTCTCCTATAACGGCTCGCCGGTGGTCACTCCGGCCTCGATGGTGATGGCACAGGCTAACTGATCGCGACGCAAAAAATAGAACTGCCGGTAAAGGCTCCCCCATGGTGCTCCGTATCTGTTCCGCCGCCATCTTGGCATCGCTCGTCCTGATGGGCCCCTTTGCGGGCGCCGCGCAGGCCCAATCC
>NZ_JAQOSR010000263.1:0-8183 GCF_046718885.1 Bradyrhizobium sp. UFLA01-814
CATCAATCGACTTGACCAACCGCCAACCTGTCAGTGATGTGTCCGAACAGGTGTCAGCCATGTCTCCGGACTAAACAGAAAGCGGGTGATCCAGTATTCCAGAGACGGCCGCGCTTGAACCGAGAGGCCGCGGCGTACTGGATCGCCCGGTCAAGCCGGGCGATGACAGTTGTCGTGGGTGACGAACCGAGGCCGCCCTACTCCAGCGTAAAGCCGACCCGCAGCGCCACCTGGTAGTGCCGGATCTTGCCGTCTTCGATATGGCCCCGCGTCTGCACCACCTCGAACCACTTCATTTCCCGGATCGTCTTTGACGCGCGGCTGACGGCGTTCTCGATCGCCGCCTCGATGCTCTTGTCCGATGATCCGACCAGTTCCAGGATTTTGTAGACGTGATCCTTGTCGTGCGTGGCGGGCATGTCGACCTCCTCTGTGGATGCGCGATCCGGACCGCTTGCGCTGCGGTCCGGTCAGTCCATCGTCCGATGCGGGCCGGCCATCGTCAAAACCGACGAATGCTGCGCGGCAACACGCCGGACGAATTGAATCAACGTGTCGCGGCGCCTTTGGTGCCAGCATGCAGTTCGTGCCAGCTGCGCACCCGCCCTTGTCCGTGCCTTGACCTATGGTAGCATGGTTTCATCAAGTATTCGGGAGCGATACGATGTCCACTGCGTCCAGCTCACCCGCCACACCTCCTCACAGCCTCGGATCCGGGCTTTCCAACCTCCGCGCCAAGTGGGGCTGGATCGTCGCCCTCGGGGTGATCTACCTGATCGCCGGCGTGCTCGCCTTCGGCAGCGTCTTCTTCGCCACCGTCGTCAGCGTGCTGTTCGTCGGCGCCATGATGATCGTCGCCGGCGTCGCCGAGATCATCAACGCGTTCCAGTTCAAGACCTGGGGCAAGTTCCTGTTCTGGCTGCTGCTCGGCGCGCTCTATGTCGTCGCCGGCTTCATCACCTTCGAGAACCCGCTGCTCGCGGCGGCGACGCTGACGCTGTTCCTCGGCGTAGCGCTCGTGGTCTCCGGCATCGTCCGCATCTTCCTCGCCTTCGGCATGAACTCGGAAGCGCCGTGGGGAATGGTCGCGATCTCCGGCCTGATCACGCTGGTGCTCGGCGCCATGATCCTGGCGCGCTGGCCGGTGTCGAGCCTCTACGTGCTCGGCATCTTCCTCAGCGTCGATCTGATCTGCGCCGGTGTGAGCTGGATCAGCATGGGCATGGCGCTGAAGCGCAGGGCGTGAGGCGCGATCGTCGCTTCAGGCAGGACCGCATGGCGGGTTAGCCAACGGGTCCGCCCGCAGGGCGGCCCCGTTGGCAGGCTCCGCGTGACCCGCCGCATGTTTTGCGTGCGGAGAGACGGCGGGTTGCGCTGGCGCTAACCCGCCCTGCGCTCAATCCGCCTGCAAGCCCTCAGGGCTGCGCGAGGTGCCAGGCGCCGTTGAGGAAACCGTCGCCGGTGATGTCGCCGGCCTTCTGGTCCTTGGCGAAGGTATAGAGCGGCTTACCCTTGTAGGCCCACTGCTTGGAGCCGTCGTCACGCGAGATGATGGTGTAGCCGCCTTCAGCCTTGTCGCTGGCGTCCGCCTTCAAGACCGGCCAGTTCGTCGCGCACGGGCCGTTGCAGGCCGACTTGCCTTCTGAATCCTTGTCGAAGGTGTAGAGCGTCATGCCCTTGGTGTCGGTGAGGACGGAACCCTTCGCGGTGGTTCCGGTCTTGGTCGGCGGCGCGGCAAAGGCGGTCGAGGCAAGCGCAAGCGACATGGCCGTGGCGAGCGCGAGCGAGATCGATGTCTTCATGATGTCTCCTTTTCGAATGCAAATGGCTTGCATGCGTTAGGACGCCGCAGGGCGCGCGCTATTCCGCTGATCGCGCGTGAAGAATTTTCGGGACGGCGATCAATGCGAGGGGAATAAAGCCGCAGGCGCGTGCCGATACCGGCAGCCAGCGCGGCATGAGTTTTGGTTGAAGCGGCCTAGCGGCAAGCTCAGTGCGCCTCTCTCGCTTGCGGGCAGGGCTATCGCATATGCCCCTTGGCGACGCGCAAGTGCTTGGCCTCGTGGTTCGAGACGCGCCGCAAGCGGCGCTCCTCACCATGAGGGTCTACTATTGTGCCGCAAAACAAGACCTCATCCTGAGGAGCCCGCCGAAGGCGGGCGTCTCGAAGGATGGCCACGAGGGCACCGCCACGATATGCGATAGCCCTGCGCTTGCGGGAGAGGGAGTGCACCGCCTTTGCGATTTCTACTCACCCGATCTCATGGCGCCCTACCGCCTGATTTCCTCGACCGCGCGCACCAGCGGGCGGTCGGAGAGCTGGATCGGGCCGGAGAACGGCGTGCTCATTTCGAGGATCAGGTAGATCGCGGCCGAGATCAGCGCCGCGGCGGCGACGGTGGTCGAGATCACCACTGCGTTGCGCGGCGCGCGAAAGCCGAGGGTTGCGAACATCAGCGTCAGCCACCCGACCAGGATGCAGATCAGCGGCGACGGAAACGAACCGTCGGACTGCTCGACAAAGGTCCAGCGCTGCTGCACCGCCTGCCGGTAGACCGAGCGGGCGTCGTTCCACAGCGCGACCTTCTGCTCGTCGTCGAACCGCAGCTCGCGCAGGCTGGTGCCGACCTCGTCGAGCAGGCGTTCGGACACCTCGTTCGCTCGTGAGATCGGGACATCCTTGAGCACCTGCTCGACATAGGCGAGCAGCCGCTTGCGCGGCTCGTCGGCGCTCGGACCGAGCGGCCGCAGGCCGCGATCGAGCAGGATGAGGTCGGTGGCGAAGACATGCAGATTGCGGTCGACCGCCACATAGGTGTTGGCGGCACTGTTCATCATCAGTCCTAGCAGCAGCGACGGCATGGTGACGAACAGCGTCGCGACCAGGCGCACCGAGGTGTTGGTCTCGTCGCTGCGGTGATGATCGGCGAGCCGGGCATGGATCGCCATGGTCGCAAGCGCGGCGCCGCCGAGCAGGATGAAGATCAGGACGGCGACGATGAATGCAACCACGGCTTGCGAAAACCTGCGAGAGAATCAGGTCCGCAGGATAGCAAGGGACGCCCAATGGTGCATGTCCGGTTGACTAGCCGTCCCCACGCGCTATCCAGTCCGGACAGGCTTTGGCGCGTTCTGGGAGCAGCGCAAGGGCGCCTGAGGAGAGAACCACGTGCATATCGTCGACGACAGCGAGGTCAACCGCGTCCTGAGCTTTCCGGTTTTGATCGAGGCGATCGAAACCGCGCACCGGCGGCCGAAGATCGCGGTCCACGACGGCTATCTCGGCGACGACAGGGGCCAGCAGCTGGTGACGCGCAGCGCGGTCGACGCCGGCCGCTTCATGATGACCAAGCTCTACACCAGCTTTCCGGGCAACCTCGCACACGGCAAGCTGCCGGCGGTGCAGGCGGTCTGCGTGCTGTTCGACGGCAATGACGGGCGTCCGCTCGCGGTGATGGACGCCGCCGAGATCACCCATTGGAAGACCGCCGCGGACTCCGCGCTCGGCGCCAAACACCTGGCGCGGCCGGATGCCGAGACGCTGCTGGTGGTCGGCGCCGGCGAGATGGCGCGCTGGCTGGTGCGCGGCCACCGCACCGTACGGCCGCAGCTGAAGCGGGTGCGGGTCTGGAACCGGACGGTCGAGCGCGCCCAGGAACTCGCCGCGCTGCTGGAAGGCGACGGCATCGCCACTGAAGCCGTCACCGATCTCGACGCCGCGACACGCGAGGCCGATATCATCACCACCTGCACCCGCTCGCGCGAGCCGCTGGTCAAGGGCGCCAACTTAAGGCCCGGCACCCATCTCGATCTGGTCGGCGGTTTCACCCCGGAGACCCGCGAGTCCGACGACGAGGCGGCGCGGCGTTCGCGCATCTTTGTCGACCGCCGCGAATCCGCCTTCGATGGCGTCGGCGACATTTTGCAGCCGATCGCCAGCGGCGCGATCAAGGAGACCGATGTGCTCGGCGATCACTACGACCTCGCGAGCGGCAAGGTCGCCGGCCGGCTGTCGGATAGCGACATCACCTTCTTCAAGAACGCCGGCGGCGGGCATCTGGATCTGATGACATGCGAGACTGTGCTGGCGCAGCTGGGGAAGGAGCTGCGGTAAGCGGAACTGTTCTGTAGCCCGCATGAGCCAACGGGTCGCACGAATGCGCGCCTGATGACAGGCTCTGCGACATGCGGGACTATGCTCCCGGATATCGCTTCGCTCATCCGGGCTACATCATTGCTCTACGTCTCCCGCAGCCAGACTTCACCGATCGAATGATCGGAGCGCTTGCGCAGCACGACATCGGCTCGCGTCCGCGTCGGCAAGATGTTCTCCCTGAGATTGGCGCGATGATGCTCACGCCACAGCCGCTCCGCGACCTCACGCGCATCGTCGGGCGGCAGGTCCCTGTAGTGGTGGAAATAGGAGGCGGGATTCCGGAACGCCGTCGGCTGCAATCTGAGGAAGCGTTCGACATACCAGGATTGGATGTCGGCCTCGTCGGCATCGAGATAGATCGAGAAGTCGAAGAAATCCGACACCACCACCGGCGCCGCGCCGCGCGCCAGCAGTACATTGAGGCCCTCGAAGACCAGGATGTCGGGCTGCTGGATGACCTGGCGTTCCGACGGCACGATATCGCCGATCAAATGCGAATAGACCGGCAGCTCGAGCTCGCGTTCGCCCGCCTTCGCCGCCGCCAGAAATCGCAACATGCGCGGCAGATCGTAACTCTCGGGAAAACCCTTGCGCCGCATCAGCCCGCGCTCTTCGAGAACGCCGTTGGCGTGCAGGAAGCCGTCGGTCGTCACCAGCTCGACTCGCGGATGATCGGCCCAGCGGGCCAGCAGCGCGCACAGCACGCGGGCGAAGGTGCTCTTGCCAACGCCGACGCTGCCGGCCAATGCAACGATGTAGGGCGAACGACGTGCCGGCCGGCCGAGAAACTCCGCCTTGACATGCGCGAGGTTGCGCGCCGCCGCGAAATGCAGGTTCAACAAGCGCGTCAGCGGCAGATACACGTCGCTGACTTCGGCAGAATTGATCGGCTCGTTCAATCCGCGCAACGCGGTGAGATCGGCGTCCGAGAGCGTCAGCGACGTGCTGGCGCGCAAGGCCGCCCAATCGCCGCGGCCGAAGATCATGTAGGCGGACAGCTCGTCGGGGTGGGTCATCCTCATCCGTTCACGGTGAGCCTGATGCGGCGAGTAGCCCGCATGAGCCAACGGGTCGCACGAACGTGCGCCCGATGACGGGCTCCGCGACATGCGGGAAGCTCTCTCCCCGGATATCGCTTCGCTCATCCGGGCTACACGGCAACCGCTGTAGAACCGTAGGGCGGCTTGCGAACCGCAACCCGCCCCTCGTTCCCTACTCCGCGGCCTGCTGCGTCGGTGCGTCGAGCACCTCCGACACTTTCGGCGGCGACATCGGCAGGCTGTAGAAGCGTTTGCCGAGCGCGTTGTGGACGGCGTTGGCGACCGCGGCCATCACGGGCACCAGCGGCACCTCGCCGACGCCCTTGACGCCCTGCGGATGTTTCGGGTTCGGCACCTCGACCAGCGCGCAGTCAAGCATCGGCAGGTCCGAACAGACCGGCATCCGATAATCGAGGAAGCCCGGATTATCGACCTTGCCGTCCTTGTTGTAGATGTACTCCTCGTTCAGCGCCCAGCCGATGCCCTGCGCGACGCCGCCTTGCAGCTGGCCCTCGACATAGCTCGGATGCACGGCGCGGCCGACATCCTGCACGGCGGTGTAGCGGATGACGCGGACGATGCCGAGATCGACATCGACCTCGACGTCGCAGATATGGGTGCCGAAGCCGCCCTCCGCGCCCTGGGTGTTGAGCTGCACGCTGGCGCCGATCGGGCCCCCCTGCGACGGCGCCTTCTCGGCGAGGTCGGCGAGCGTCAGCGGCTCGAACTGGCCGGCGTTCGGGCTCACCGGATGCGCGGCGCCGTTCTCCCACTTCACGGCTTCCGGGTCGATCGCCCAGATCTTCGCCGCGCGCTCGCGCAAGGTCGCGATCACCTTGTCGGCCGCCTGCGTCACCACCATCGAGGAGGCGAACAGCACGCGGCTGCCACCGGTGAGGTTGGAGAAGCCGACGGTCTGGGTGTCGCCGATGATGACGGAGACGCGCTTGTAGTCGATGCCGAGCAGCTCGGCGCAGATATTGGCAATGCCGGCGCGCGAGCCGCCGATATCGGGATGCCCTGTCGTGACGACGACGTTGCCGTCCTCGGTAATGTTGACCTGCGCCGAGGATTCACCGCCGGCGTTGAACCAGAAGCCGGAGGCGACGCCCCTGCCCTGCAGCTTGCCGAGCGGCGCCGCATAATGCGGATGGTTCTTCGCGGCTTCCAGCGTCTCGATATAGCCGATGCGCGGGAACACCGGGCCGTGGGCGGCCTTGGTGCCCTCCTTCGCCGCGTTCTTCAGCCGCAGCGCCAGCGGATCCATCTTGAGCGCCTCGGCGAGCTCGTCGAGCACGCATTCCACCGCATAGGCGCCGATCGGCGCGCCGGGCGCGCGATAGGCCGCGACCTTGGAGCGGTTGGAGCAGACGTCGAACCCCTCCGACAGCACATGCGGAATGTCGTAGGGCGCGAAGCTGCACCCGACCGCACCGCGGATCGGCGAACCCGGGAAGGCGCCGGCCTGCAGATAGAAGCTGCCATGGGCGGCGACGATGGTGCCGTCCTTCTTCGCGCCGATCTTCACCGTGCTCTTCGAGCCCGAGGTCGGCCCGGTGGCGCGCATCACCTCCTCGCGGGTCATCACCATCTTGACCGGGCGGCCGGATTTTTTGGCGAGCAGGGTCGCGAGCGGCTCGAGATAGACGATGGTCTTGCCGCCAAAACCGCCGCCGATCTCGGCGGGGATGGCGCGGATGTCGCTCTGCGGGATGCCGGTCAGCATCGAGGTCATCGCGCGCACCATGAACTGGCCCTGGCTCGACGACCAGATCGTGGTCTTGCCGTCGGCCGCGACCGAGATCAGGCAGGCATGCGGCTCGATATAGCCCTGGTGCACCGGGCGCGTGGTGAAGGAGCGCTCGATGACGATTTCAGCATCCTTGAAGCCCTGCGCGATGTCGCCCTTCTTGGATTCGATGCGGCCCATGATGTTCGAGGGCTTGCCGTCGAATTTGTTGAACTCGTGCAGGATCGGCGCATCAGGCCTCAAGGCGTCGTCGATCTCGATCGCCCAGGGCAGCACCTCGTAGTCGACCTCGATCAGCTTGCAGGCCTCAGCCGCGATCGCCTCCGTGGTCGCGGCCACGGCGGCGACGGGATGGCCGGGGAACAGCGCCTTGTCGCGCGCCATCACGTTGCGGCACATCCAGCGCATGTCCTGGATGCCGAGCATCACGGCACCCTTCTCGATCGTGAAGTCGACGATGTCGCGCGAGGTGACCACCGCCTTAACGCCGGGCAGCGCCTCGGCCTTGGCGGTGTTGATCGACTTGATGCGGGCGTGCGGATGCGGGCTGCGCAGCACCTTGCCCCAGATCATGCCGGGCATGGTGGTGTCGGCGGCAAACGCCGCGCGGCCGGTCACCTTGTCGACGCCATCGGGCCTGATGGTGCGCTGGCCGATCCATTTGTTGTTGACGACGTTCATGGGCGCATCTCCCGCATTTCGGCAGCGGTCTCCATCACCGCGCGGACGATCTTGTCGTAACCGGTGCACCGGCAGAGATTGCCGGCGAGCCAGAAGCGGACTTCCTCTTCGGTCGGATTGGAATTTTTGGCGAGCAGCGCCTCGGAGGCGACCAGCATGCCCGAGGTGCAGATGCCGCACTGAAGCGCGGCATGCTCAAGGAACTTCTGCTGCAATGGATGCAGCTTCTCGCCCCTGGCCATGCCCTCGATGGTGCGGATCTCGTGGCCCTCGGCTTCGGCCGCGAGCATCAGGCAGGAGCAGACCAGGCGGCCGTCGAGCGTGATCGAGCAGGCGCCGCAATCGCCGGAGGCGCAGCCTTCCTTGGAGCCGGTGAGCCCCAATTGCCCGCGCAGCGCGTCGAGCATGGTCTCGTACGGCTCGCACAGGAATTCGACCGGCTCGCCATTGACTGAGGTGGTGACGTGCAGTTTCGCCATGGTGCTAGTGTCCTCCCGCGCGCTGGGCGGCGATCGCGGCGGTGCGCTTGAGCAGCACGCCGGCGGTTTTGGTCCGG
>NZ_JAQOSR010000264.1:0-8154 GCF_046718885.1 Bradyrhizobium sp. UFLA01-814
AGGTGTGGGACGACATCGTCCCCGGCGAGCCGCGCAAGACGCCGCCCTACAAGCTCACCCAGGAAGCGATCGCGCTGTACTGCCGTGCGGTCGGCGAGACCAATCCGCTCTATCTGGACGAAGCCGCCGCGAAGGCCGGGCCCTATGGCGGGCTGATCGCGCCGCCCGCGATCCATATCCTGCTGATGTTCGCCTGCACGCCGGCCGACGACTGGATGCGCTCGCCGGGCACCGTCAATGCCGGACAGTCCTGGAGCTACAACATCCCGGCCCGCCCCGGCGACACCATCACCCTGCAGGCGCGCGCGCTCGACAAGTTCATCAAGCGCGAGCGGCTGTTCGTGGTGCACGACAACGTCTTCTTCAACCAGCATGGCGACGTGATCTGCTCGGGTCGCGGCCAGACCATCCGTCCGATGTAAGGAGGATCACCATGACCACAGCGAATTTCGAATCTCTCAAGGCCGGCGACACCATCGACGGCCCGGCATTCGCGGTTTCGCGCGAATCGATCCGCCTGTTCTGCGATGCGTCGCTCGACTACAACCCGCTGCATCTCGACGACAACTACATGAAGGGCGATTTCGGCAAGACCAATTTCGGCGGCATCATCATGCACGGCATGAACAATTTCGGCCTGATCTCGCGCATGCTGACCGACTGGGCGCTTCCCGCAGGCGCGATCCATCGCAGGCTCGAGACGCGCTGGCTGAAGCCGGTGAAGCCCGGCGACACCATCCGCCCCGCCGGCACCATCAAGGCCAAGCAGGTCACCGCAAAATCGCGCTGGGTGCTGGTCGACGTCGCCGTGCAGAACCAGCGCGGCGAGACGGTCGCGGCCGGCGAAGCGATGCTGGAGTTTCCGCCGAGCGCGAAGGCGAACTAGCCGCGCGCACTCGATCGGGGCAACGGGCTCCGCCTCGCCCCGCGTGCGGGGAGAGGCCGGAATGCATCGCTAGATGCATTCCGGGTGAGGGGGAGTCTCCGCAAATCCAACTGTCACCGTGCATGTGGAGGCAGCCCCTCACCCCAACCCTCTAAGAGCGAGCTTCGCTCGTCTCGACCCCGTAAGAACGGGGCGAGGGAGCCTACCGCCGTCGCGGCAATAACAAACATCAAATAATCATTCGAGGAGACTTTCATGCAGGATGCGGCCCATTCGCGGCTCTATGGACGGATCGCCTGGCGCCTGATCCCATTCCTCTTGGCGTGCTACACGGTTGCGATCATCGATCGCTTCAACATCGGCTTTGCCAAGCTGCAGTTCCTGCACGACCTCAAGATCGACGACGCGGTGTTCGGGCTTGCCGCCGGCATCTTCTCGGTCGGCTATGTCGCGCTCGAAGTGCCGAGCAATCTGCTGCTGGTCAAGGTCGGCGTCCGCAAGACGCTGCTGCGGATCATGGTGCTGTGGGGCGTCGTCACCATGCTGCTCGCGCTGGTGCAGAACCAGTATCACCTCTATCTGCTGCGCTTCCTGCTCGGCGCCGCCGAAGGCGGTTTCTTCCCGGGCATTTTGTACTATCTGACGCTGTGGTTCCCGGACCGTGTGCGCGGCCGCATGACGAGCCTGTTCGTGATGGCGGTGCCGCTCGGCGGCGTCATCGCGGGTCCGTTGTCGGGCCTGATCATGGATCACATGCAGGGCGTCCACGGCCTGCATGGCTGGCAGTGGCTGTTCATCCTTGAAGGCGGTCCGGCCGTGCTGCTCGGCATCGTCGCCTATTTCTACCTCGCCGACGGACCGCAGGTCGCGAGCTGGCTGAGCGCCGACGAGCGACGGCAGATCGCAAGCGACCTCGCCCGCGACCGCGCCGCCGTTCCCGGCACCACGCGGAGCTTCGCGGCGGCGCTGCGCGAGCCGCGCGTCTATCTGCTCTCCTTCATCTACTTCGCGTTCTTCTGCTCGCTCAACACCATCCTGTTGTGGACGCCGACGCTGCTGAAACGCGTCGGCGTGGCGACCACCACCGAGATCGGCTGGCTGAGCGGCGCGATTTCGGTTGCGTCCGCCATCGGCATGGTGGCGATCGGCTACAGCTCCGACCGCACACGGGAACGGCGCTGGCACGTGGTCTGCTGCGGCCTCGTCGCAGCGGCCTGCTTCATCGCCTTGCAGGCCGCGCAAGGCAGCGTCCTCTTGACCGTGACGCTGCTCGCCGTCGCCTCGATCGGCATCTTCGCGATCCTGTCGCTGTTCTGGACGATTCCGAACGCGATGCTGGAGGGCAGCGCCGCGGCCGGCGGCATCGCGCTGATCAGCGCGATCGGCTCGTTCGGCGGCGCGGTCTGCCCTGCCCTGATCGGCTGGATGAATGTCGCAACCGGGAGCATCTACGCACCGCTCGCCCTGGTCGGCACCGTGCTCGGCATCGGCATGCTGACGCTGATCGTCTGCGTCCCCCGCGCGAGACATGAGGTCACACTGGCCGAACCGAGCCGTCCCTGAGCATCCAGCGCACGCCCGGCATCCACTGCCGGGCTTGTGTCGGCCCGCTGCGTCTGACTAATAAGAGCCCAACAAAAGACGCTTACCGGGAACGAGGACATGCCGCGAAGGCTCGAGGGTGATTTCGACTACATTATCGTCGGCGCAGGCACGGCGGGCTGCATCATGGCCAACCGCCTGTCGGCCGATCCGAAGAAGCGCGTGCTGCTGCTGGAAGCCGGCGGCAAGGACAACTGGATCTGGTTTCATATTCCGGTCGGCTATCTCTTCGCGATCGGCAATCCGCGCTCGGACTGGATGTTCAAGACCGAGGCCGAGCCCGGCCTCAACGGCCGGGCACTCGCCTATCCCCGCGGCAAGGTGATCGGCGGCTCCTCCGCCATCAACGCCATGATCTCGATGCGCGGCCAGGCCGCGGATTACGACCATTGGCGCCAACTCGGCCTCACCGGCTGGAGCTACAGCGACGTGCTGCCGGCGTTCAAGCGGCTCGAGGATCATTTCCTCGGTGAAAGCGAGCATCACGGTGTCGGCGGCGGCTGGCGCATCGAGGCGCCGCGGCTGTCGTGGCAGATCCTCGACGCGGTCGGCGATGCCGCCGAGGAGATGGGCATCAAGCGCATCCCGGATTTCAACACCGGCGACAATGAGGGCACCAGCTACTTCCACGTCAACCAGAAGCGCGGCCGGCGCTGGTCGTCGGCGCGCGGCTTCCTCAAGCCGGTGTTGAACCGCAGCAATCTGCGGCTCGAGACCGACGTGCTGGTCGACCGCCTGATCATCGAGAGCGGCCGCGCCGCCGGCGTGCTGTTCCGGCAGGGCAATGAGGTGGTCGAGGCCCGCGCCAGGGGCGAAGTGATCCTCTGCGCCGGCTCGATCGGAACCACGCAGGTGCTGCAGCGCTCCGGCATCGGTCCGTCCGAATGGCTGTCGCCGCTCGGCATCGACATCGTGCTCGACGTGCAGGGCATCGGCCATAATCTGCAGGACCATCTGCAGCAGCGCGCGATCTACAAGGTCTCCGGCGTGCGCACGCTGAACGAGACCTATTACAATCTGGTTCGCCGCGGCCTGATGGGCCTCGACTACGCGTTCCGCCGCCGCGGTCCCCTGACCATGGCGCCGTCGCAGCTCGGCATCTTCACGCGCTCTGACGCGACGCGCTCGCGCGCCAACATCCAGTTCCACGTGCAGCCGCTGTCGCTCGACAAGTTCGGCGATCCGCTGCACCGCTTCCCCGCGATCACGGTGAGCGCCTGCAATCTGCAGCCGAGCTCGCGCGGCACGGTGCGGATCCGCTCGACCGCGCCCGACGACAAGCCGTCGATCGCACCGAATTATCTGTCGACCGACGACGACCGCCAGGTCGCGGCCGACGCAATCCGCACCACGCGCAAGCTGATGAAGCAGAAGGCGCTGGAGAAATATCATCCCGAGGAATTCCTGCCCGGCCTCTCGGTCGGCGACGACGATGCCTCGCTCGCCAAGGCGGCCGGCGACATCGGCACCACGATCTTCCACCCCGTCGGCACCGCGAAGATGGGAACGGCCAACGATCCGATGGCCGTGGTCGACGAGCGGCTGCGGTTCTACGGCCTGCACGGCCTGCGCATCGCGGATGCCTCGGTGATGCCGACCATCACCTCCGGCAACACCAACACGCCGACGGCGATGATCGCCGAGAAGGCGGCGGCAATGATCCTGCAGGATGCACGATAGAACGACGATGAACGCCCCGAAGCGCTTTCTGGTCGGCGATGCCGGCGCACAGGTTGCGGTGGCGCGATGGGGCGAGCCGGCCTCGGACAAGCCGCCGGCGCTGCTGCTGCACGGCACAGGCTTTGTCGCGGAGGTGTGGACCGAGGTCGCAGAGGCGCTGGCGGCCGATTACACGGTCTACGCGCTCGACCGCCGCGGCCATGGCCTGAGCCACAAGCCGCCGGCCGATCGCTATCACTTCCAGGATTTTGCCGAAGACGTCCGCATGGTGGTGGAGCGCCTCGACCTCCATGACATCTACGGCATCGGTCACAGTGCCGGCGCAACCGACCTGCTGCTCGCAGCCAGACTGATGCCCGGTCGCTTCGCGCGCCTGCATGTCACGGAGCCGACCGCGATGGATCCGCGCGCGCCGCGCGCCGGCGGCCTCAGCGACATCGCGCGCGGATCCGTGCAAGGTGTGCTGCGCCGCCGGGCCGAGTTCGACAGCGCCGACGACCTGCTCCAGCGGCTGCGCGCCGCACCGGCCTTCGCGCCATGGACCGAACGGTCGCTGTGGGCGTATGTCCATCACGGCTTTGCCCGGCTCGACGACGGCCGCATGCGGCTGCTCTGCACGCCGGAAATCGAGTCGGCCCTGCTCGGGCCGATCTTCCAGGCCATGGAGCAAATCTACACCGGCGACGCCCGCGGCAATCCATTCCCGTGGTTCTCCGACATTGCCTGCCCGGTCTGTATCACGACCACTGAGCAGTCATGGCCGATCTACAAGGAGATGGCAGGCCGCGCCGCGGCGCTGATCCCGCATGCGAGCCGATGGACCTTCGACGGTGTCGGGCATTGCGTTGCGCAGGAAGCGCCGAAGCTGCTGGTCGCAGCGCTCACGACGTTCGCCGCGCGCGCGCGTTAAGGCGTGAACGCATCAATGCGTTGCGTCTAGCCGTAGTGATCAAGTTCGCTCAGGGCAATTCGGACCTCTCGCGCGAAATCCACCAACGACACGATGAAAGCCACGACGGCAACAATGAAGAGGATGGCAACGCCCCGCTCGTACTGGATGTGAAGGAACGCACTCACAAAGCCGACGACGATGACAATGCTGATCGAGATGCTTCCCATGATGGACCAGAAGATCGCGCGATTGATCATGGTGGCGCGCCGAGCAAGACGCGGCAGGTCTGCCTTGGGCCGGCACCTCGCCTGATCCTGATCTGAAATTTGGTTCAGGTAAATCGATCTGTCGATGATCCGGTTGAGGCGGCAAATCAGCACCGCGATAAAAGCCGCCAGTGCGCCGAGCAGAAATGCGGGCGCAGCCGCTTGAGAAATCACTTGAGAGAGCTGACTGACCGACGGCGTATCCGGCAACATCGACGCGACTTTCGGGGTTAGCGCGGCCGAAACCAATCAGCCGGGCATTTGCAACCTGGACCCTGCAGCCTGGCCGTCACGGCTCCGAAGTATCGAACCGGCAGCGGCGAAGATTGCCCGGCCGGCGTCCGAACGGCCGGCATCGACGGCCTCTGGCGCGAGTGCGGCGCATCGTGGCGTGATCTCGGCACAATTGAAGGCGCGCACATCACTGCTATTTTGTCACGATCCGTCGGGTCGGCGTCACGGTGCTGGTCGGCGCTATCGGCGAGATCGAGAACGTCAACCAGGAATTCCAGCCGGCCGGGCGATTCTCTGCTGCAAATTCTCCATACCCTTTGAGATTCAGATAACCCTGCATGTCGCCCACGGGAAACAGGAAGCCGATCTGCGGACCAACGCCCAGCACGCGGGACCGAAAGCCCCCCAGGACAGGGTGCTGGCCGAAATCATCGGTGACCTGCTGATAGGCATATCCAACCAGGCCAACGAAAACCTGCTTTGACAGAAACTGGGAGGCGCCCCAATCCAGATGGAAGTCGATCCCGTTCTGATACTGCGTATCCTGATTCTTGAAATTGTAGGTGAAGCCTCCGACTGCAGAAAATTCATAGCCCGCCTGCGGGTTGAAGTAGGTGTAGCCGCCGCCTGCATCGATGGCGGCGTGACCGATGCCGAGATTGGCGAGGCTGCTCGGACTGTATGCTCCGACCGGAACGTCTCCCGTTACATAGGTCATGAAATTGTGCACCCCGGCGTTCCACTTCAGCGTCGCCTGCGGGTAGATGTCACCTACCGATGTGATTGAATCGCCGAAGCTGCCGGTCCGTATTGTCGCCAGCGGACCGACGGCCGCCGTCAGTGTCCCCGCAAGATCAGCGCTGGACCGCCCGAACAGTCCGGTCACGCCGATGGCAAGCTGGCCACCCAGCATCGGCGTCGCGAACGTGTAAGTAGGATTGAGAAGGATGAGATCCGCCTGTGCGTTCAGATGCAGGTTTAGATCGACGTTTGCCGCGGCAGGGATTCTGCCGACGTGGATTTCCCTGGCGGCCGCGGCATTGCCGAATGCACTTACGCTGGTGTGATAGTAGACCTCCGCCATCGACCAGCCGGGGACCTGCGGGGTCGCAGCGAGACTGCCGAAGCGGCCGGGAAGCCAGTATGAAACGCCGCCCTCGTCGGCACGGGCGGCTTCAGGCGAGAATGACGCCATGACCATTGTCATGGCGATGCCGACATCCCTGAGTGTCTTACTTCGCCTGTTTGGTTGCCGCCTCTTCGAAGGATCACGAAGCCGCATGTCACCTACCCCACCGTTGGCGCATCGCAGAACGGCCTGTACGGCTCGCTCGAGCGTTCGATTCGCGACCGCAAATTGATTCATGCCGGCCCCAGCGGGGCCGGCATGAATCCAGGTTCTCAAGCCCCGACCTTCCTGGCGGCAGGAACCGTCCAGGTGCCGTTGATGATCGAAGGGTCGGTTTCCTGCGGCCAATACATGCGCAGCATGAGTATGAAATCTCCCTCGGGCGCAGGAAGCCAGTTGGATTCCTTGTCCTTGCCGGGCGAGTCCTTCTGAATGTAGAGATCGGTCGAGCCGTCCGGATTTTCCTTCAGATTTTCCCGCGCACTGATCGAATATCGGTTGAGCGGATTGTTCACGAAGAAGTAGCCGCTGTCGTACATCGTGAGCGACCAGAATCCCTCGGCCGGAGGAAGGTGGCCTTTGGGAAACCGCATGACGTACTTGTTCGCACCATTGTACTTGCGGTCATCCACATCCTTTTGCGAGGTCGGGTAGACCGCATCCTGCGGGCGGTTGGCGCCAAGCCCGATCGCGGTCACCAGGGCCCGCATCAGATAGTCGGTACCGTAGATGCCGGTTTTCGTCGTGAACGCAAAGCCGTTCTCGTCCTTGACGGCCTTGTTGACCTTGAACTGAAGCATGATCCTGTCGAACGACACCTCCGGGACGCGCTTCAGGAAGTCCGCCTTCAGCTTGGTCTCGTCAAAGTCGCGCCCGGGTACGATGCCGATGCGGGCAAATTTGGCGAGTTGGGCCGCGTCCGCCGCGTATGGCGGGTTGGTTTTCATGAGCTCGCAGAGCAGCTTGAAATACGACACCGCGTCCATGCGATTGACCTGTTCGCGGACAGCCGTCTTCATGTCGATCGACGGATCGACCTTTCCCGGAGGTGGCGTGTACGGCTTGCCATAAGCACTGAGCGGAACGAGCTTGCACTCGTCCTGCAGCTTGTGGACGGCTGCATAGTCCTCCGGCGTTCCGGTGCAATAGATGCGGCCGAGCAGCCACACGAGGTTGGTAGGTGATTTGTACTCCCTCACGCCATCCGGCAGCGTGCCCTTCCAGCCGGGCCCGGTGATGGCATAGGTTTGTGCTCCGGTGCCGGTGGTACGCTTCCCCGGCACCTGGAATACCGTTGTCCAGCCATCCAGCATGGGCATCAGGAAATAGCGCCCCTTCATGTCCGGGATGCTGAGGACCCACGGTTCCTTCCCGACGTCGAAGAAGGACGTGGTGTAGAGCGTGTCCGCGTTGGGTGCGGTGACATCCCGGAACGACGCGTCCGGATATTGGCGCAGCTTGATGA
>NZ_JAQOSR010000265.1:0-8067 GCF_046718885.1 Bradyrhizobium sp. UFLA01-814
CCTGAGGGCTGTTTCGGGCGCTTTTTGCTGGCCCGGACCCTAGCTTTACGCGATGCCTTCCTCTATAAGCGCGGCCTTACCGGCATCGCAGCTTGCGCTTCGAAGCGCTGAGCCGTCCGCATTTCGGACGATGCCTCCGCAACACCCCTAGAGGACACCGTCATGGCCGTTCCCAGAAGAAAAACCTCGCCGTCGCGCCGTGGCATGCGCCGTTCGGCCGATGCGATCAAGACCCCGACCTATGTCGAGGACAAGGACTCCGGCGAGCTGCGCCGTCCGCACCACCTCGACCTGAAGACCGGTATGTACAAGGGCCGCCAGGTCCTGAAGGCCAAGAAAGAGTCCTGATCGGACATTCGGCCTACGCGCCGCAGCCATGCGGCGCGGCGCCTGAATTCGGTCAACGAGTGCGGCCAAGACGGGCGCGTCCGCGGCGAGGCCAATGAGCATCGCCGCATTGCTGGTTCTCCCTGAATAAGGCGCAAGCCCCGATGGTCGGTTTTCCGCTGCTGCTCGTTCCGCTCGCGGTCTACAACATCATCGCTTTCCTGATGCCCGGCGTGTCCTTCACGGACCCGCTGATCAGGCTGACATTGCTGTCGGGCGAGCAGTGGCAGATCACGCTCAGCGACATGCTGCTCGCGGCCGCCGTGCTGCTGTTGCTGCTCGAGGTCATCAAGGGCGCGCGCCCTGGCGCGAAATATCTCACCGACCATCTGCTGTCGCTGATCGTGTTCGGCGCCGCCGCCGCCGAATTCGTGCTCTGGCCGAAATTCGGCAACTCGACCTATGGCCTGCTCACGCTGCTGGCGCTGGTCGATTTCATTTCCGGAATTGCGCTGCGCACCCGCCGCCGTGCGGTGGTCGCGCCTGCGACACCAAGCGCCAGCAGGCCGCAGCCCGAGGCGCCGCAGCCCGCGCCGGCAGAGGCGTCCGCGCCGCGTTCCGAGCCCGCGCCCGTCGCCGCGCCGGCGCCTGCTGCCCCGCCGCCAGCCGCACCCGTTCCACCGGCGACGTCGGTTGCGGAATCCGTGCTGCTCGATCAGTCCGCGCCGAAGCCGACCGTCGCTTCACCGGATTTGCAGCCGGGCGGCCATCCGCCGTCGGACGCACCGCAGCGCTGAGTGTTTTCGAGGCCGATCATGAGCGCAGAAACGCTTCTTCCGATCGCCGACTCAACGACAACTCAATCCATATTTGACTGGCTCGAACGGTTCGCCGCCTGCGTCAGGGCGGTCGACTATGCTGCCGCGCGTCCGTTCTGGCATTCGGACATCATCTCGTTCGGCACCTATCAGGAACTCATCCACGGCCGCGCGCGCTGGACCGAGATGCAATGGGATAATGTCTGGCCCCGCACCGCGGATTTCGCCTTCGATCTCGCGCATACGGCGGTGCTGATCAGCGCCGACGGCGGCATGGCGACGGTGATCACGCCCTGGACGAGCACCGGCTTCCATGCGGACGGCAGCCGCTTTGATCGGCCGGGGCGAGCGACGATCATTCTCGCGCGTCAGGCCGACGGGCGCTGGCTCGGCATCCATTCCCACATGTCGCTGCAACGCGGCGTGCCGCAGGGCAGTCACGGCAATCGGCCCGTCAAGGCCCGCTGATCGCCTGCTGCTTGGACACCAGTTCCAGCGTCCGGTCTTTCTAGATGATTTGCTAGATGATTTGCCGGGTCCGCCGCGCCACGCTGCGGCGTTCGTCGACATGCGGGCCGTAAGCGCTCTGCGCGTCGGCCAATGACCCACGCCGCTGCCCGCGCGTCTGCGGTTCGTGTGCGGCGGTTGCGATCAAATGAGCCACAAACGACGGATCGGCATGCGGCAGCGGGATCTTGGGCGCCCAATGGGTGGTCGCGGCCAGCGGCACCAGCGTCGTGCCGGCCGCAGCAGGATCGCCGGTGCACTCACCGTCGAGGATTTCCGATTGATCGATATCCGGCATCGTCTGCGACCCGTTGGAGCGTCATAGTTTGGGACGTTGCGTCCCTCCGCAACACCCCTGTGGCAAGGGTCATGCCCGCCGTCCCCAGTTCGTTCCCGGACAGTCGAAAACGTGGTTTCCAGATTATTTATCAACTTCACCTAGCGTTGGATTCGCCGGAACCACTATCTTGAGAGCGTGTAGAATCACCGGGCGCCGTCCCAAATCGAGACATGTTCGATGCCCCCTGTCCCGCCAGCTGCCAGCATCCTCGCCTCGCTCGGCCAAGCGACATTCGCCTGGGACCTGGCGACCGATGCGATTGCCTGGAGCGATAATGTGGCGGCGGTCTTCCCGGATATCCCGGTTGCGGCGCTTGCGAGCGGTGCCGAGCTTGCCAAGCTGATCGAGCCATCGCGCTCGGTGCGATCCGATGCGCTCGGCGCGCCGGCGCCGGTGCGCGGCGGGGAGGGCGTTCCCTACCGGATCGAGTATGGCGTGCGGGCCGTCACCTCGGCGCCGGTGATCTGGATCGAGGAGACCGGCTGCTGGTTTGCCGGCGCCGACGGCAGGCCGGCGCGCGTGCAGGGCGTCGTCCGCATCAACAATGAACGGCATGCCCGCGACGAGCAGCTGCTCAAGCTGTCGCGGCATGATCCGCTGACCAACGAGCTCAACCGCACCCATCTGATCGCCTCGCTCGCCGAGACGATGGAGGAGTGCGCGCGCTTCCGCTCCTCCTGTGCCTTCATGCTGATCGGCATCGATCATCTGGCGCGCGTCAACGATGCCTTCGGCTTCGATGTCGCGGATGCTGTCATCGCCGAGGTCGCGAAGCGGATTCGTGCGCGGCTGCGCAGCGGCGACATGCTCGGGCGTTTCTCCGGCAACAAGTTCGGCCTGATCCTGCGCAACTGCACCGTCGACGACACCAATGTCGCGGCCGAGCGCTTCCTCGCCGCGGTGCGCGACGAGGTGGTGCCGACCAAGTCCGGCCCGGTGTCGGTAACGGTCTCGATCGGCGCCGTCACCATTCCGCGTCATGCGAGGTCGGCGGAGGAGGCGGTCAATCGCGCCCAGGAGACGCTGGAGACCGCCAAGAGCCGCCGCGCCGGATCGTTCGCGCTGTGGAAGCCGAATGTCGAGCGCGACGCCCAGCGCCGCGTCAACATCCGCGTCACCGACGAGATCGTCACCGCGCTGAACGAGCGCCGCATCGTGATCGGCTTCGAGCCCGTGGTCGATGCGCGCTTGCGGCAGCCCGCGTTCTACGAGTGCCTGGTCCGCATGGAGCAGGACGACGGCCGCGCGCTGCTCGCGCCCGATATCGTGCCGGTCGCCGAGCGGCTCGGCCTGATCCGGCTGGTCGATCACCGCGTGCTGGAGCTCGCCATCGCCGAACTCGCCGCCGCCCCCGGCGTACAGCTCAGCCTCAACATCTCGCCCGACACCACGATGGATCCGGACTGGTGGGCCACCATCGAATCCTTGATGCGCGCGCATCCCGGCGTCGGCGAGCGGCTGATCGTCGAGATCACCGAAACGGTCGCGATCCAGGATATCGACGACGTGCGTGGCTTCGTCACGCGCCTGAAGAACTTCGGCAGCCGGATTGCGATCGACGATTTCGGCGCCGGCTACACCTCGTTCCGCAATTTGCGCAAGCTCGGCGTCGACATCGTGAAGATCGACGGCGCCTTCGTGCAGAACATCGTGCGTTCGGCCGACGACCGCGCCTTCGTGCAGACGCTGATCGATCTCGCGCGCCGCCTCGAGATCAAGACGGTCGCCGAATGGGTGCAGGACGAGGAAGCCGCCGTGATGCTGCGCGAATGGGGCTGCGACTTCATCCAGGGCCGCCTGATCGGCCTCGCCTCGCCGGACCGCCCGTGGAATACGCCGGCGGAGAAGCCTGTGCCCGCCACGGGCTAGTTCACAGTCGCCGGCCAAATTAACGGTGTCGTCCCGGCCTAGTGCGCAATTGCGCACGGGGGCCGGGACCCATACGCCGCGGCTTCTCGATGAAGCGATCTGGTAGACGCTTGCTTCAAACCACCGACATTTGTGGTTATGGGCCCCGGCTCCCGTGCGCAATTGCGCACTAGGCCGGGGCGACGTTGTATTAGGTGCGCGCAGCAAAGCCCTACTCGCCCTTCTTCGGCTGACCGCCACGCTCGCTCCTGGCTTTTTCGTCAGCTGTCGCCGCCGGCGAAGATGTCCTTGCGGATCACCGCGTGGACGCCCCAATTGCCGTCGACCACCTGGGTGACGCCGAAGTCGACACCGAGCGAGATCAGCGAGATGGCCTCGTCCTCGGTCAGCTTCTTCGTCGTCATCAGGAATTTGCGCATCTTGCGGAAGGCATCGCGCAGAGCGAGGTCGACCGACGACTTCTTGTAGATCTCGGTCTGCGCGCCGGCTCCCAGCTCGCTGAGGTAGTTGGCATAGCTGAAGCCGTGCACCAGCCATTCGTCCTGGGTCTCCAGCATCGGGTAGTCGAGCGCTTCCAGCGCGGTGCCGGCGAGGTCGGCCTTCTTGTGCAGGATGATCTGGAAGGTGCCGTTGAGCGAGCATTCGATCGCCGTGCCGCACAGTTCGGAATCGCCCTGCGAGGCGTGGGAGTCGCCGACCGACAGCAGTCCGCCTTCGACCGCCACCGGGTAATACATCGTGGCGCCCTTGCCGATGCGCCAATTGTCGATGTTGCCGCCGGTATAGCTCGGCGGGATCGAATCGACGAACTCGGCCTCTTTCGGCGCGAGCCCGATCACGCCGAAATGCGGACGCACCGGGATGCGCACGTTCTTCAGGATGCCGTGGTTCTCCTTGACCGTCGAATGATCGACCGGGACGCCGGGATAATCGATGGTCTTGTGCACCACGCCGGACGGATCGGTCTGCGGCGTCCAGGTGAAATTGTAGACGGCGCGCGCCCAGTTGCGCTCACCGGTCGCGTCGACCTCGTAGATGGTGACCACCTCGCGCGGCTTCGGCTCGGTGAGCAGATCCTTGTAGTGGAAGCCCCACGATGCCGCGGCGTTGCTGCCGAATGCCTTGCCAGAATATTTCGGGTTGGCGCAGGGCCGCGGCGCGACGTCGATGATGCGCAGCTCGAGCACGTCGCCTTCCTCGGCGCCGCGCACGAACACCGGCCCGGTGCAGATATGCACGCCGAGGCCTTCGCCCGCGCCGCGTCCGTACAGCGAGGCATCCATCGGGCCGGCGCCGCGCCGGTTCACGCCCTTCTTCTCCTTGGTCCAGAGATAGACGCTCTCGACGCCGGGATCGCCCTTCACCATGCGCTCGGCATCGTCATTGGCGTGATGCGTCAGCGCCTCGATGGTGATGAAGTCGCCGGAATTGATCTCGACGCGCGGCTTCAGCGACTTGCTGAAATAGCCCCAATGCACGGTGTCGGCATTGGCCGGCAGATGGTGATAGGCGCGCTGCGCCGGCTGATGCTTCTCGGCGGCGGCCGCCATTTTCGGCGTTACCAGCGAGATGCCGCCGGCAGTCATTGCCGCGGCGCCGCCCGCCGCGGCGAAGCTCGAGCGCAGGAACGAGCGGCGTTCCCGGTCGAGCGTCTCCTTGAACTGGCGATGATGCAATTCGAAGTCCGGGCAGTTCTTGTCGTCACCTGCGCACATCTTGAGCTCCTCCTTGGATCGAAAGTGCGCATGAGAGTGCATGGCGCCGCGCCGCTCCGACATGACCGGGCGCGCCCAATAATTTGTCGGCGCGCTTGCTGTCGTCGCAGCGCAAAGGCCTGTGCAACAGCGTGCGAGGCATCTGCGGCGGCCGTCTTCGCATCGCGGCATGGCCGGAGCGGTCAAGAATTTGGACGCATTCGATCAAGTTGCACTGCGTTCGCCGCTGATAGCGCTGCCAGGCGAAAGCCGCCGCTTCCGCGCGTTGCACGCAGGCTGGGCAACGTGTGCCGTCGCAACACGCTTGCCGCCTGCCTGCAATCGGTGCAGGCTGCGTTCACGGCTCTGTGAGTGGAAGGCTGCGGTGCTGCGGCCTGGAGGGGTGATGGTCGCGACGACCTTTCGGGTTTCGGTCGATGCGATCCCGCGGCAAAACCGGCGGGAGGTCTGGCGCGAGGCGCTGGCCGGTTTGCAGCTCGATTGCGAATTGCCGGAGGCCGGCCAATTCCAGTTCGGCGAATTGACCGCGAAGCGCTCGACCAGCGGCGGCCAGCTCGCGCTGCTGCGTTCCACCGAGCAGCAGATCGTCTGCAGCGGTCATGCGGCCTCGCCGGGAATGCCGGCGCGGGTCGCCATCATCTTCCACGGCTACGGCCGCGGCAGCATCACGTCCGGCCAACGCAGCTGCGAGTTTGCCGACAACGACGTCTCGGTGTGTGATCTGCAATCGCCGTGGCGGATGACTTTGCGGGAGGATTTCGAGATCCTGCTGCTCGAACTGCCGCGTGAGCGGTTGCTCGGCCGGCTCGGGCATAATCGCCTGCGTTTGCCGGCGGTGCTCGGCGCGACGATTGCCGCTGCGTCCGTGCGTCCGGTGATGCGGACCCTGGGCGGCAATTTCGCGATCCTGGACAAGGCCGATCTCGCCACCGCCGAGGTCGCGGTCACCGAACTCGTCGCCGGCGCGCTGCTCGGCGAGACGCGGCTCGATGCCGAGGCGATGACGCAGGTCCAGGCCGGCCATCTGCGCCGGGTCGACGCCGCGATCGAGGCCCAGCTCGGCAATGCCGGCCTGACCATCGCCGACATCGCGCGGCAGGAAGGGCTGTCGCAACGCTATCTGCAACGGCTGTTCGAGCGGCAGAACACGACGTTCTCGGCCTATGTGCGCGAGCGGCGGCTGGAGCGCTGCTGCAACGACCTGATCGATCCGAACTACGCCGACCAGCGCATCGCCGAAATCAGCTACCGCTGGGGCTTCACCGATCAGGCGCATTTCAGCCGGATGTTCAGCGCGACCTACGGCACCTCGCCGCGCGACTTCCGCAAGGCGGTGCCGCGCGATGTGGAGGGCGAGCGCACGCGCGGCCGGCCGCGGCTGGCGCGTGGCACCGCAACGGTGCTGCGGCTCGCGCCAAATCTCGCGTCAAGCCCGGTGGCGCGCGAGACAATTGCGCCGCTGGAGCCGATCGTACCGGTTGAACCGCCGGCGGCCGTGCCGGAAGGGCGGGGCGCCTCGCATCACCATCTCAAGGTGTCCAGGGAGACCGCGCATTGGGGCTATCTCAGCCGCGCCATCCCGCCTGTCATGAGCGTGCAGTCGGGCGCGGTGGTGACGATCGAGACGCTGACCCAGCATGCCTTCGATGATTACGAGCGCATGATCAAGGGTGATCCCGGCGCGGAGAGCGTGTTTCGCTGGACCGCCGAGGGCAAGTCGGTCGAACGGCGCGGCGCCGGCCCGATGGACGGTTCGATCTTCGGCCGCGGCGCCGGCGAAGGGTTCGGCGTGCACATCTGCACCGGGCCGATCTATGTCTGCGGCGCGGAGCCGGGCGATGTGCTCGAGGTGCAGATCCTCGATATCTGGCCGCGGCCATCAGCCAACCCGGCCTACGCCGGCAAGTCGTTCGGCAGCAATGCCGCGGCCTGGTGGGGCTTTCAGTACAACGATCTGATCGATCCGCCGGCCAAGCGCGAGACCATCACGATCTTCGAGACCGATGCAGAGGCCGAGTGGGCCCGCGCCGTTTATTCCTACCGCTGGACGCCGCAGACCGATCCGTTCGGCGTGCGCCACGAGACGATGGATTATCCCGGCGTACCGGTCGATCACGCGACCGTCGAGAAGCAGCCCGGCGTGCTCGCCGGCGTGCGGATTCCGGCGCGGCTGCATTTCGGCTTCATGGCGGTGGCGCCGCGCGAGTCCGACATCATCGATTCGATTCCGCCCGGCTATTTCGGCGGCAATGTCGACAATTGGCGCGCCACCAAGGGCACCACGCTCTATCTGCCGGTCGCAGTATCAGGCGCGCTGTTCTCGATCGGCGATCCGCATTTCGCGCAAGGCGATGGCGAGGTCAACGGCACCGCGCTCGAGCTTTCGCTCACCGGCCAGTTTCGCTTCATCCTGCACAAGAGCGGCAAGGCGACCAAGCCGCATGTCGAAGGGCTTGCGCACCCGCTTTTGGAAACGCCGGAGGAGTGGATC
>NZ_JAQOSR010000266.1:0-7743 GCF_046718885.1 Bradyrhizobium sp. UFLA01-814
AGACCAACGGCGTCAATCTGATCAACGGCAAGCAGCACGCCGACACCACGCTATTCTTGGATCACGCGGTGCCGCACTGCGCGAGCCGCGAGATCTTCCGTGCCGTTGTCGACGACCGCGCCCATTCGGTGTTCCAGGGCCGCATCATCGTCCGCCCCGACGCGCAGAAGACCGACGCCAAGATGATGACCCGTGCGCTGCTGCTGTCCGACGACGCGGAGGCCGACAACAAGCCCGAGCTCGAGATCTTCGCCGACGACGTCACCTGCGGTCACGGTGCGACCACCGGCGCGCTCGACGAGAGCTTGCTGTTCTACATGCGCGCCCGCGGACTGCCCGAGAAGGAAGCGCAGGCGCTCCTGATCCAGGCCTTCGTCGGAGAGGCGATCGAGACCATCGCCAGCGACGCGTTGCGCGAGGTCGCAATTGCCACCGCGCAGCGCTGGCTTCAGGCGAGGGCGTAAGCATGCACAAGGCGGTCGCCAACGGTAGTTACGACGTCGCGCTGGTGCGGCAGGATTTCCCGGCGCTCGCCATGCAGATCTATGGCAAGCCGCTGGTCTATCTCGACAACGCGGCCTCGGCGCAGAAGCCGAATGCGGTGCTCGACCGCATGACCGAGGCCTACAAGAGCGAATACGCCAACGTGCATCGCGGCCTGCATTATCTGGCGAATGCCGCGACCGAGGCCTATGAGGGCGCCCGCGGCAAAGTCGCGAAGTTCATCAACGCCCGCCGCAGTGAAGAGATCGTCTTCACCCGCAACGTCACCGAGGCGATCAATCTGGTGGCGTCGTCCTGGGGCGGGGAAAACATCAAGGAGGGCGACGAGATCGTCCTCTCGATCATGGAGCACCACTCCAACATCGTGCCGTGGCACTTCCTCAGGGAGCGCCATGGTGCCGTGATCAAGTGGGCGCCGGTCGACGACGAAGGCAATTTCCTGATCGAGGAGTTCGAGAAGCTCCTGACCCCGCGCACCAAGATCGTCGCGATCACCCAGATGTCGAATGCGCTCGGCACGCTGGTTCCGGTCAAAGACGTGATCCGGCTCGCCCACGCCCGCGGCATTCCGGTGCTGGTCGACGGCGCGCAAGGCGCTGTGCACCTGCCGATCGACGTCCAGGACCTCGATTGCGATTTTTACGCCTTCACCGGCCACAAGGTGTACGGACCGACCGGCATCGGCGCGCTCTATGCCAAGCACGAGCATCTGGTGGCGATGCGGCCGTTCAACGGCGGCGGCGAGATGATCCGTGAGGTGGCCAAGGACTGGGTCACCTATGGCGATCCGCCGCACAAGTTCGAGGCCGGCACGCCGCCGATCGTCGAGGCGATCGGGCTCGGCGCTGCGATCGACTACGTCAATTCGATCGGCAAGGAGCGCATCGCCGCGCATGAGCATGAGCTGCTGACCTACGCGCAGGATCGCCTGCGCGAGATCAACTCGCTGCGCGTGATCGGAACCGCCCGCAACAAGGGACCGGTGATCTCGTTCGAAATGAAGGGCGCGCATCCCCACGATGTCGCGACCGTGATCGACCGTCAGGGCATTGCGGTGCGCGCCGGCACGCATTGCGTAATGCCGCTTTTAGAGCGGTTCAACGTCACGGCCACCTGCCGTGCATCCTTCGGGATGTATAATACTAGGGAAGAAGTCGACCATCTGGCGCAGGCGCTGATCAAGGCGCGGGAATTGTTCGCATGACCGATACAGCCGAAGTCAAGACGGCCACCATGGAAACCACCTCGGCACTGCCGGCGGAGGAGACCGAGCGCATGAGCGGCGAGATCGTCGCGGCGCTGAAGACGGTGTTCGATCCGGAAATCCCGGCCGACATCTACGAGCTCGGCCTGATCTACAAGGTCGATCTCAAGGATGATCGCTCGGTCGACATCCTGATGACGCTGACCACGCCGAACTGCCCGGCCGCAGGCGAGTTGCCGCAGATGGTCGAGAACGCGGTCGCCAGCGTTCCCGGCGTCGGCGTCGTCAACGTCAATCTGGTGTGGGATCCGGCCTGGACGCCGGACCGGATGTCGGACGAGGCGCGCCTCGTCCTCAATATGTGGTGATGCGTTAGGGGATTGGACTTAGGCTCAAGAAGAACGGCAATTGATTTGCCGCTGGGACTGACCACATGAGTGACATGACGCAAGCTTCACCAACCCCAGCCAAGCCGAAGCGGCCCCGCCCGCAGGTCATGAAATTGACCGATGCCGCGGCGGAGCGGATCACCGAGCTGACCAAGCGCGCCGATTCCGAGATCGTCGGGCTGCGCGTCGGCATCAAGAATGGCGGCTGCGCCGGCCAATCCTATACCGTCGAATACGCCCACGAGATCCGCCCGACCGACGAAGTGGTTGAGGACAAGGGCGTGAAGATCCTGGTCGATCCGAAGGCCGTGCTGTTCCTGCTTGGAACCGAGATGGACTATGTGGCCGACAAGATGCAGGCCCAGTTCGTGTTCAACAACCCGAACCAGATCTCCGCGTGCGGTTGCGGCGAATCGGTGCAGCTCAAGCCGGCCACGGTCTAGAGAGACGTCCGCATATCGATTGTCGTGTGATCGGCACCTGTGTTGCCCGTCATTGCGAGCGTAGCGAAGCAATCCATGTTTCCGCTTGTTGCGCGATGGATTGCTTCGCTACGCTCGCAATGACATGGATGGAGACGCGCTCCTTACCATGAGGCGACAGACGGGGGCGATTGGCCACATGGACCGCGAATTCCTCACCGACCTGTTCGCCGACTTCGGCCCGGTGACGCTGCGCCGGATGTTCTCCGGCTACGGTATCTCGGCTGACGGCACCAATTTCGCGCTCGCGCTGCGCGCCGGGCTCTACTTCCGTGCCGATGAGGAGACCATCCCGCAATTCGAGGCGGAAGGCTCCGGGCCGTTCCAGTATCAGACGCGTTCCAAGACGGTGACGGTGAACTCCTACTGGCAGCTGCCGGCACGGCTGTTCGATGACTCGGAAGAACTCGCGGTCTGGGCACGGTCGGCGCTCGGCGCCGCCCAGCGCGCCGCGATGCACAAGCGGCCGAGGAAACGAGTGGCTGCGCGAAAGTCGAAGGCGCCAGCGAAGAAGGCTGCTGCAAGGAAGGCTACTGGCAAGAAAGCAGCTGCGAGAAAGGCGGTTGCGAAGGGGCCGTCGGCGAAGAAGAAGCGATCGGCAAGGAAGCGCTCCTCATCCTGAGGCAGCCAATCCATCCACGTCATTGCGAGCGAAGCGAAGCAATCCATGATTCCGCATATGCGGTTGCGGTGGATTGCTTCGCTTCGCTCGCAATGACGGTGGAGGAAGTGAGGGAGATCACGCCACGCGGGTCTGGATCTCGGTGCTGTATTCCGGGTCGGCCTCGCAGATCACGCGGTTGCGGCCGGCGCGCTTGGCGGCATAGAGGCAGGCGTCGGCGCGCTCGATCAGCGAGTCGGTGTCGTCGGACGGCTTCAGCATGGAGACGCCGACCGAGATCGTGACACGGCCGAGGATCTCACCGGTCGACTTCTTCTTCAGCTCCTTGGCCATCACGGCGCGGCGGATGTGGTCGGCGACCGTCAGCGCCTGCCGCAGCGCCGTGTTGGGCAGCACCACGGCGAATTCCTCGCCGCCATAGCGGGCGGTGATGTCCTGGCCCTTGATGTTCTGCTTCAGCGACTGCGCCACCAGCCGCAGCACCTGGTCGCCGGTGAGATGGCCGTAGGAGTCGTTGAACGACTTGAAGTGGTCGATGTCGAACATCAGGAGCGACAGCGGCTCGCCGCTGGCGAGCGCGGCCTGCACCGCCATGTCGATCGAGCGGTCGAAATATTTCCGGTTGCCGAGGCCGGTGAGCGGATCGGTCAGGCTCTCGGCGCGGATCGCCTCGAGGCTGTGTTGCAGATCGCTGATCTCCGACTTCGACAGCGCGAGCCGGTTCTCCAATGCCTGATTGGTCTCGCGCATCTCGCGCGTCGATTTTGCCAGGCTATCGACGATTGCCTTGATGTGATCGCGGGTGGTCGCGCTCGCAAGCTTGTCGCTGGCGCCGACGAGGCTGGCGTCATAGGTCGCGGACACGCCGAGTGCGTCGGTGATCAGCTTCATGACGGCGTCGATCTCGCCGATGACGCGCGCGCCGACCTTGTCGATGCGGTCCGAGGTCTTGATGTGCGAAAGGTAGGTCTCGTAGATCTGCTCGAGATCGGATTCAGAGAGCTTACCGCTGCGCGCCAGCGTCTCGTTGATGACCTTATTGAGCGGCGCGTTGTATCCGGTCGCGTAGACGTACCAGATTTCGTAGTTGCGGGGGACTGCGGTCTGGCGAAGCGAGCGGATCTGGCCAAGTGCGACTTCGGCAAAGGCCAACGTACGTTCGTGTTCGTCCAGCAGCTTGACCACTGTCACGCCCTCAATGCACGCAATGCCGATTAAGCCCGGCAGCAATGACTAAACTATTGGGGCGAGGGTACGGGACGAGAGTGAAGGCAAGGTAAATAGTGGAACTACGGGGAAGCCGGTTGCGACGACCATGCGGCGCGCCCGATGCTTGTCCGTCTTGAGCGGCACTTTCGGACGCTTTTCGTTTGCCCGCATTGCGATGCGAAAACTGCGCGCATTTGCTTCAAACGCCGGGAAATCGACGTGTGCGCCGGTCGCGGGCGGCAACAGAGATTGGCTGGACTACCGCCGCTGGCGCGGCGGCATCGGAGCAGACCTTACGCGCGTGCGCGCACGGGTCGCAGCAGGAAGGCGGGTAGGTGCGAATGATCGGCGGGCTCGTGGTCCACCTCGCGCTGCGGCCGCCGTGGCTCGGCACGCCCGATCGACGGCACGTGCGACGGAGCGGCCTGCGGAGCCGAATTGCGGCCGTGGCGCGGTTCACGCTCCGGCTTCGCTGCGCGCTCCTCGCGGGGCTCCCGCTCGCGACGCCCTTCGCGTTCACCGTGACGCGGCTCGCGTTCACCGTGACGCGGCTCGCGCTCACCGTCACGCGGCTCGCGTTCACGTCGCGGCTTGCGGCCGCCACGGGCGCCGTCGCGCGAACCTTCGCGGCTGCGCGAGCGGCGCGGCGCGGCGTCCTCGTCGGAGCCCTCGCTGTGAACGCTGTAGTCGCCCTCGGCGCGCGGGATCGGCTGGCCGATCAGCTTCTCGATCGCAGTCATCGATTTGCTATCGAGCGAGGTGACGATGGAGATCGCAGTACCGGTCCGTCCGGCGCGGCCGGTACGGCCGATGCGGTGGACGTAATCGTCCGGGTGGTGCGGGACGTCGAAATTGAAGACGTGGCTCACCGCGGGAATGTCGAGACCGCGGGCGGCGACGTCGGAGGCGACGAGCAGCGGAATCTCGCCCTTGCGGAATTGATCGAGGGCCGCGGTGCGGGCGGATTGATCCATATCACCGTGCAGGGCGCCAACACTGAAGCCGTGCTTCTGGAGTGATTTGTGAAGGACGGCGACTTCGCGCTTGCGATTGCAGAAGATAATCGCGTTGTTGAGATCCTTGGCGTCGCGCAGCAGGCGGCGGAGGATCTCGCGCTTGTCATGCGCTTCGCGACCGGCCGGGACCTGCAATTGCGTGACGGTGACGGCGGTGGTCGCGGGTTTGGAAACTTCGATCCGGGCCGGATTGTGCAGGAAGGCCTCGGTGATGCGGCTGATCTCCGGGGGCATCGTCGCGGTGAAGAACAGGGTTTGCCGCGTAAAGGGGACGAGCTTGCAGATGCGTTCGATGTCGGGAATGAAACCCATGTCGAGCATGCGGTCGGCTTCGTCGATCACCAGCAGCTCGACGCCGGTGAGCAGCAATCCGCCGCGTTCGGTGTGGTCGAGCAGGCGGCCGGGCGTTGCGATCAGGACGTCGACGCCGCGCATCAGCTTGGAGTCCTGGTCGCCGAACGAGACACCGCCGATCAGCAGCGCCACGTTCAATTTCTGACCGGCGCCGTATTTGTCGAACTGCTCCTTCACCTGCGCGGCAAGCTCGCGGGTCGGCTCGAGGATCAGGGTGCGGGGCATCCGTGCCCGGGCGCGGCCCTTCTCGAGCAGAGTGAGCATCGGGAGAACGAAGGCAGCGGTCTTGCCGGTGCCGGTCTGGGCAATGCCGAGGACGTCGCGCCGGGCGAGGACGTGCGGGATTGCCTGTTCCTGGATGGGAGTGGGGGTGGTGTAACCGGTGGCCGCAACTGCGGCGAGGACCTTATCGGACAGGCCTAGATTGGAAAAAGACATTGAGCCTCTGGTCGAAACCGCCGTTCGGCATCGCAGGTAAAAGGCTGTCGCGTTCGGCCCCGAAACGGCTCGCTTTTCTATAAAGCTCGGGGGCTCTGACTAACGCTGACGGACGGCAAACCTGACGAATCGCGCTTCGATCCGAGGGCCGCGTTGCCTCGCAACATAGGGGCGAAACCGGTAAAGTCAATCTTGGAACCGGCCGGATAGCCCAAAAAGCTTAACGTTTTGACTGAAATAAGCGTCTTTTTCGTCATTTGGCGGTCAAATGAATCACGACCTCGGCCCCGGACGGCGAGGCCGTCACGGGGGCTTCCACGCTGTTTTTCATCCTGAATTCGCCGGGCGTCAGGCCTTCGGATGCGCCGAAGATCCGGTAGAAGGTGGCAAGGCTGCCGAACCCGCAGGTGAGGGCGATGTCGGCGATCGGCCGCGGCGGCTTCTGGCAAAGCAGCCTTCGGCTCTCGCACAGGCGCTGGGCGGTGACCGTCTGCGAAAAGCTGGTCCCGGTCGCTTCGAACAAAACGTGCAGGTAGCGCACCGAGACGCCGAGCATCTCGGCGACCATGCTTGGCGACAGCGCCGGCTTTGCCAGGTGACGCGTGATCAGGCGGCGCGCGAGGCTGAGCCGGCCGACGCGCAGCGCTTGCTGCGCGCGGCGGCTGCCCGGCCTGATCGCGCCGCGCTCAATCAGCGCAAGGTCCGCCACGATCTTGACCAGCGCAGGAATGCTCGCGGTATCACCGGCCTCCGTCGCTTCCTTGAAGTCGGCGAGGCAGGCTTCGAGCAGCGGCGCCCAGCCGCGATTGCTGGTCGCCGGTGATCCCTGACGGGCAGGCTCAGATGCCTGGATTTGATCCGCCCGCAGGTCCGCGGCATGGAGAGGAAAGCGCGTGGCGCCTGTAGCTAGCGTTTCCTGGCTGTGATCCCCGTGCTTACCGCGCATCGTGACTGATCCCTCGCTCTGCATGAGAGCGCGCGTCGCCGGTAAGGAAATTTGCTGTGCCGAACCCGGACGAAGCGCCGCAGTGGTTCTGGCGAAATGGCCGGAAAATATCTTCTCAATGCGCGCAGGCTGATCACTTCGGTTCAGCGAAGGTCGGATCGCGCGGCGGTGTGAAATTCAAGGAGGTGAAGGGGGCGGCCGAGCCACGGCAAATTGCGAGCGCGGTGTCCCGGCCAGTCCGGACGGGCGCTCAGGCCGTTTGCGCGCGGTAGTCGCCCGGCGTCATGGACTCGGATGCATTGAAGAGGCGGTAGAACGTCGCAAGGCTCTCGAAGCCGCAGGCAAAGGCGACCTCGGCGATCGTTTGCCTCGGCTGCTCGCGGAGCAGGCGGCGGCTTTGTTCGAGCCGGAGCGTGGTGACGGTCTCCGAGAAGCTCATCTCGGTCTCCTCGAACAAGATGTGCAGGTGACGGACCGAGATGCCGAGCAGGCCGGCAATCAGGGTTGGCGACAGCGCCGCACGCGCCAGATGGCGCCGGATCAGGCGGCGGGCCAGCGACAAATGGGCGGTTCGCAAGG
>NZ_JAQOSR010000267.1:0-7739 GCF_046718885.1 Bradyrhizobium sp. UFLA01-814
ATCAATCGACTTGACCAACCGCCAACCTGTCAGTGATGTGTCCGAACAGGTGTCAGCCATGTCTCCGGACTAAACATTTCGCGGGCGATGACACCATTCTTCGCGGCGAGCAGTGCGCTCAAATCTTCTGATTGTACTCGCCGACCTCGGGATGCGTGCGCAGCACCGCATCCATCGCCTCGAACATGTCGTGCATGCGCCGCTCGCTGACCGGGCTTTCCACCACGACCACGAGCTCCGGCTTGTTCGAGGACGCGCGCACCAGACCCCAGCTTCCGTCCTCGACCGTGACGCGCACGCCGTTGACGGTGACGAGGTCGCGGATGTTCTGGCCCGCGACCTTCCCGCCCTGCTGCTGCAACGCCTCGAAGTGCTTCACGACGGCATCGACGACGCCGTATTTCGCCTCGTCGGCGCAATGCGGCGACATGGTCGGCGACGACCAGGTCTTCGGCAGCGCGTCCTTCAGGTCGGCCATCGACTTGCCGGGCGCGCGGTCGAGCATTTCGCAGATCGCGATCGCCGACACCAGGCCGTCGTCATAACCGCGACCGAACGGCTTGTTGAAGAAGAAGTGGCCCGACTTCTCGAAACCGGCAAGCGCGCCCAGCTCATTGGTGCGCCGCTTCATGTAGGAATGGCCGGTCTTCCAGTAGACCGTCTTCGCACCCTGCTTCTGCAGCACGGGGTCGGTCACGAACAGCCCGGTCGACTTAACGTCGACGACGAACTGCGCGTTGGCGTTGATCGCCGACATGTCGCGCGCCAGCATGACGCCGACCTTGTCGGCGAAGATCTCCTCGCCGGTGTTGTCGACCACGCCGCAGCGGTCGCCGTCGCCGTCGAAGCCGAGGCCGACATCGGCCTTGTGCGCCAGCACCGCATCGCGGATCGCGTGCAGCATCTCCATGTCTTCCGGATTCGGATTGTATTTCGGGAAAGTGTGATCGAGCTCGGTGTCGAGCGGGATCACATCGCAGCCGATCGCCTCCAGCACCTGCGGCGCGAACGCGCCCGCGGTGCCGTTGCCGCAGGCCGCGACGACCTTCAGCCTGCGCTTCAGCTTCGGCCGGCTGGTGAGGTCGGCGATGTAGCGCGCCGGATAATTCTCGTGGAATTGATAGGAGCCGCCGGCCGTGTTCTTGAATTCGGCGTTGAGCACGATTGCCTTCAGCCGCGACATCTCGTCGGGACCGAAGGTGAGCGGACGGTTGGCGCCCATCTTGACGCCGGTCCAGCCATTGTCGTTGTGCGAGGCGGTGACCATGGCGACGCAGGGCACGTCGAGATCGAACTGCGCGAAGTAGGCCATCGGCGTCACCGCGAGCCCGATGTCATGCACCTTGCAGCCCGCCGCCATCAGGCCCGAGATCAGCGCGTATTTGATCGAGGCGGAATAGCCGCGGAAATCGTGGCCGGTGACGATCTCCTGGCGGACGCCGAGCTCCGCGATCAGCGCGCCGAGCCCCATGCCCAGCGCCTGCACGCCCATCAGGTTGATTTCCTTGTTGAACAGCCAGCGCGCGTCGTACTCGCGAAACCCGGTCGGCTTCACCATCGGCTCGGATTCGAAGGCATAGGTGTTCGGGACCAGCGCGGATTTCGGCTTGGGAAACATGGGTCGGCCTTATGGTCGTATGCAGAAAGACATCGTCGCAGCCTTTAGCGAATGCGCGGGCCGGGCGAAAGCAGAGACTGGGGCTGGTGACCAACAATTACGGCAGAAATGGCGGCAACTATCCCGCGAGTTGAACGCCGGATCGCGTCGGCCTTCCCAGCATTACGGTGACAGATTCGAGCCCGCGATCTCCGCAATCGTCGTCCCGGCGAAGGCCGGGACCCATACGCCGCAGCGGGTGTTGGGTTCGGGACCCGTCGTTCCGGCGTTGCTCACCAAAGACGGTCTGTGGTTATGGGTCCCGGCCTTCGCCGGGACGACAGCGAGTGTGTCGCACGCTATCCCGTGAGGATGACTTATTGCTCCAGCAACAATTTGCCGTTGGCGTATTCGAAGCGCTTCAGCTTCGACAGGAAAGATAGGCCGAGCAGGTTTTCCGACAGCGCCTCGTCCGGCAGCACCAGGGCATCGACGTCGCGCACGGTCAGGCCGCCGATCTCGATCATGGCGATGCGGGCGCGCGCGGCCTTGATGGTGCCGTTGGCAGTGGTGACGCGCGAGGTGTAATCGCCCGGCACCGGACGCAGGCCGAAACGGGCAGCCGAGGCCTCGTTCAGCGCAACCACCGAGGCGCCGGTGTCGACCATGAAGTTGATGCGCTGGCCGTCGATCCGGCCGTCGGTCGCGAAATGACCGCGAGGATCGGGCGCAATGCTGAACGTGCGGGCACTGGCCTGCGCCACCGTGACGGCTGGGGCGGCGGTCTGCCTTGTGGTGGTCGCGGCGGCGGGCGACATCTTGCTGGCCATCTGAGCCATGAAGGTGCCCAGCCCGATCAGGATGGCCGCGAAAATCATCAGGTTACGCATGACACCATACTCGGAAAACCGAACACGCAATTTCACCACGCCGTCCGCCCCGCCGCGAGCGAGGGCGGCGGCACGAGCCTGCCATTTTGGCGAAAAGGATGAGCGAAGCGTTAATGCGAGCCCAGAGAAGCGGCCGAATGACATCGGCCGCCTGCCCGGGCAGCAATTTGCCGGCCTTCAGGCCGTCTTTCAGGCCGTCCTGGCGACCGGGCTCGGCATCGCAACGCGCAGCGCGTAATAGACCGCGCCGGCGATTCCGACACCGAAGAACCAGCCATAGACCGCCCACCACGCCGGCAGGATCGAGGTGAAGTTCGGCAGCACCGACGAGAACAGCGCGCCGATGCCGGCCGCGATCAGCGCGCTGACGTTCCAGCCGTTCTGGAAGCGATATTCGCCGTTCTCCCGATACAGCGCCGGCACGTTCACACGGCCTTTGGCGATCAGATAATAGTCGACCATCATGACGCCGAAGATCGGCCCCATCGTCGCGCCGATCAGCCCGACGAACGAGGCGGCGTTGCCCTCCCAGGGCGCGAACGGATACAGCGCCAGCGCGATCAGCGCCGCGATATAGCCGCCCTTCTTGAAGTCGATATGCCGCGGAAACACGTTGGAGAAATCGAACGCCGGGGAGACGAAATTGGCGACGACGTTGATGCCGAGCGTCGCCACCGCAAAGGTAACCGCCGCGAGCAATGCCAGGAACCAGCTGTCGAACTTCGCCGAGATCTGGTCGGGATGCAGCAGCACCTCGTGATAGACGTTGAACGCCGCGATCGTGGTGACGCCGGCAACCAGCGAGAACAGGATCAGATTGACCGGCAGGCCCCAGATATTTCCCTTGCGCAGCGCCCTGGCGTCGGGCGCGTAACGCGAGAAGTCGCAGAAGTTGAGATAGAGCGCGGCGAAATAGGTGATCCAGGTGGCGGCGACGGCGCAGAGCGCCGGGAAAGAGCCGGGCACGCCGGGCACGCCGGCTTCCTTGGTCTTCTCCAGCAGCACGTCCTGCGGGATCGGCGCGGTGAGCGAGATGCCGCCGGCCGCGATGCAGAGATAGATCGCAAGGATCAGCATCATCAGCCATACCGCAGGACCCGCCCAGTCCTGGAAGCGCCGCACCGTTTCCATGCCGCGCTGGATAATGAGGAGCTGCAGCGCCCAGATCACGACGAAGCAGATCACTTCGAGCGTGGAATGGCCGAGCATATGGCTGGACTGGTGGAACGCCTTGAAGCTGTCGATGCGGGTCAGCAGCGCGACGATCGCGCCCGAGGCCGCCGCGGTCTGCGCGCCGTACCAGAAGCAGGCGACGACGGCGCGGACCAGCGCCGGAATGTTGGCGCCCCAGACCCCGAACGAGGCGCGCGCCAGCACCGGATAGGGCACGCCGGTCTTCACGCCGGCATTGCCGATCAGGCTCATCAGCACGAAGATCACCAGCGAGCCGACGCCGATCGCGAGGATGAAGTTGACGAAGCTTCCGCAGAGCAGGAACAGGCTGGCGGCGAGATAATAGCCCCAGAGGCTGTGGACGTCGGAGGTCCAGACGTTGAAGATGCTGAAGGCGCCCCAGTTGCGTTCCCTGGCCGGCGCCAGGTCTTCGTTGTACAGCGACGGCGATGCGTTCCTGATCTCCATGGCAGCGTCCCCAATGTGCGAGCCCGTGATCCCATCCCAGCATGCAAACTAACCACCGTTTGCGGACGCTCGCCAGCGCAACCGATCGGCATGATCTGGAAAAGACAGACTCGGTGTCGTCCCGGCGAAGGCCGGGACCCATACACCGCGACCGGTGTCGTGGAGGGGACTCGTCGCTCCAACACCGCGCAACAAGAGACATTTGTGGTTATGGGTCCCGGCCTTCGCCGGGACGACGAATGAGAGAAATGTGACCTGCGGGCGCAACAAGCGCTGCGCGGTTGCGCAGAGAGTCAGGTGCCGCGCGGTTTCACGCGCCTGGTCGGCATCGCGCTGGCGGGATCTTCCGGCCAGGGATGGCGCGGATAGCGGCCGCGCAGGTCGGAACGCACCGCGGCGTAACTGCCGCGCCAAAAGCCGGGCAGATCGCGCGTCACCTGTACCGGCCGCTGTGCCGGCGACAGCAGTTCCAGCACCAGCGGCACCGCGCCCTTGGCGATCGAGGGATGGGTGTTGAGCCCGAACAGCTCCTGCAGCCGCACCGCGATGGTCGGGCCCTGCTCGGCCTCGTAATCGATCGCGAGCTGCGTTCCGGTCGGCGCCTCGAAATGCGTCGGCGCCTCGCGATCGAGCCGCGCGCGCAATTCCCACGGCAGCAGCGCCATCAGCGCGTCCGACAGCTCGCCGGCGGACAGGTCCTTCAGCGCGGTCTTGTCGTAGAGCGCCGGCACCAGCCAGTCGCCGGCACGCGCGGCGAGCGCTGCGTCCGACAGATCGGGCCAGCTCTCGTCCTCGGCTTTGCGCAGGAACATGACGCGGTCGCGCCATTGCTTGGAGTGCTTCGACCAGGGCAACCGGTCGAGCCCGGCGGCGATCAGGCCGTCGGCGAAAACGCGCGCGGTCTCGGCCGAGGGCTGTAGCGACATCGGTGCCTCCGACAGCGTGATCGCGTGCAGCGAACGCCTGCGGCGGGCGCGCAGCGCCATCGCGCCGCGGTCGAACGTCACCTCTTCCACGTTCTCGATCTGATCGGCGAAGCGCTGCTCGATCTCCTCCTGGGTGATCGGCGCCGCCAGCAGGATGCGGCCGCTCGCGGCCGTGCCGGTCAGTTCGGCAACCGCGATATAAGGCAGCCGCGCCAGCGCCGCAGTCTGCTCGACGGCGGCGCCGCGGCCATTGGCCAGCACGAAGCTGCCATTGCCGCGATTCCTGGCGACGCGATCCGGAAATGCGAAGGCCAGCATGACGCCGGTGGAGAGGTCCCTCGCTTCGCCGGCCGCCGACATCACCTGCGCGGCCCAGCGCGCCGCCATGCTGCGGGCGCTCGATGCCCGCTGCGAGCGGTCGCGGCGGAACTGGTCGAGCCGGACGTCGAGATCGACACTGTCGCCGCCGAGCCCGCGCTCGGTCAGAACCGCGGCGATCTCGGCCGCCTCCTCGCCCATACCGAAGCGGGCGGAATCCACGATCATGCGCGCCAGCCGCGGCGGCAGCGCCAGCGCGCGCAGGCTCTGTCCTTCCTCTGTAATGCGGCCATCGCCGTCGAGCGCCCCGAGCTCCGACAGCAGCGACTTGGCTTCCTTCAGCGCCGGCCCCGGCGGCGGATCGAGGAAGGCAAGGCCTGCCGGATCGCTGACGCCCCATTGCGCGAGGTCGAGCACCAGCGAGGACAGATCGGCGGAGAGGATCTCGGGCGCGGTGTAGGCCGGCAGCGACGCGGTCTGCGGCTCGTCCCAGAGCCGGTAGCAGACGCCGGGCTCGATACGGCCGGCACGGCCGCGCCGCTGGTCCACCGCCGCGCGCGAGGCGCGTACGGTCTCGAGCCGCGTCAACGCAATGTCAGGCTCGTAGCGCGGCACCCGCGCGAGGCCGGAGTCCACCACAATGCGCACGCCCTCGATGGTCAGCGAGGTCTCGGCGATCGAGGTCGCCAGCACCACCTTGCGGGTGCCCTTCGGCGCCGGCGCGATGGCGCGATCCTGCACGCTGGCATCGAGCGCGCCGAACAGCGGCACGATCTCGACCGCGGCGTCGTGTACGCGCTCGGCCAAAAAAGTCTGGGTGCGGCGGATCTCGGCGGCGCCCGGCAGGAAGGCGAGCACCGAGCCGGTATCGGCGCGCAGCGCGGCCGCGATCGTCTCGGCCATCTGCCGCTCCACCGGCGCATCGGTCTTGCGACCGACGTAACGGGTCTCGACCGGAAAGGCGCGGCCCTCGCTTTCGACCACCGGCGCGTCGCCGAGCAGTTTTCCGACGCGTGCTCCGTCGAGCGTTGCCGACATCACGAGGATCCGCAGGTCCTCGCGCAGGCCGGTCTGCGCGTCGCGTGCCAGCGCCAGCCCGAGATCGGCATCGAGCGAGCGTTCGTGGAATTCATCGAACAGCACCGCGGCGACGCCGTTGAGCTCGGGATCGTCGAGGATCTGGCGCGAGAAGATGCCTTCGGTGACGACCTCGATCCGCGTCGCGCGCGACACCTTCGAGCCGAAGCGCACGCGATAGCCGACGGTCTCGCCGGCACGCTCGCCGAGCGTCTTCGCCATCCGCTCGGCGCTGGCGCGCGCGGCGATGCGGCGCGGCTCCAGCACGATGATCTTCTTGCCCCTCGCCCAGGATGCATCGAGCAACGCGAGCGGCACGCGCGTGGTCTTGCCGGCGCCCGGCGGCGCCACCAGCACTGCGGCGTTGTGACCATCGAGCGTGCGGTCGAGCTCATCGAGCACGGCGTCGATCGGCAGCGGACTATCGAATTGGCGCGGCAAGGACCTTCATCACCGCAGCGGCGCTCGGGCCGGGCTGCGTCCCATGGTTAACCAACCGTCTCGGATTTCCTCGCCTCTTAGACCATTCGCCAGCCACGGGAAACCCGCGGAAAGGTCCGGTTCGGTGGCACATCGCTTGTATCAATAAAGGAGAAAGCAACCGATCGGGCCGATGATAGGCCCGATCACGCCGGAACAGGACAAAGATGACCACAAACGGCACAGCCGCTGCGACAGATCGTTCCGCTCCACGCGCGAGCGGACGCGTCGATTGGGTCGACTATGCCAAGGGCATCTGCATCATCATGGTCGTGATGATGCATTCGGTGCTGGGGGTCGAGAAGGCCGCCGAGCAGACCGGCTTCATGCATTATGTCGTGATGTTCGCGAAGCCGTTCCGGATGCCGGACTTCTTCCTGATCTCGGGCCTGTTCCTGTCGGTCGTGATCGATCGCGACTGGCGCACCTATCTCGACCGCAAGGTGATGCACTTCGCCTATTTCTACGTGCTCTGGGTGACGATCCAGTTTGGCTTCAAGGCGCCGTCGCTGGCCGCCGAGACCGGCTGGGCCCAGGTTGGGCTGCAATATCTCGAGTCCTTCATCGAGCCGTTCGGCACGCTGTGGTTCATCTATCTGCTGCCGATCTTCTTCGTCGTCACCAAGCTCGCGCGCAATGTCCCCCCGCTCGTGATCTGGCTGATCGCGGCAGCGCTGGAGACCGCGCATGTCGCGACCGGCTGGACCGTGATCGACGAGTTCTGCTCCCGCTTCGTCTATTTCTACACGGGCTATGTCCTCGCCAATTACGTGTTCGCGCTGTCGGACCGCGCGCGGGCACGGCCTGCGC
>NZ_JAQOSR010000268.1:0-7655 GCF_046718885.1 Bradyrhizobium sp. UFLA01-814
GTCTTATCCGTGTACTATCGGCTCAGCGGTACCAAACGGGAAGGCCTGAAATTAAAGGGGTTTCCCCAACACACGATGCGACACCATACTTTCGAGTACAGAGCGCTCATCTCATTGAAATAGCTGCCGATCCCGGCAGGATTCGAACCTGCAACCCGCGGAGTAGAAATCCGCTACTCAGTTGATGGGGCCAGGCCGTGCCAGTTCGGTAAGGTGGCGTGCCCAAAAGCACTCCAGCCGTCGAAAATGCGCCCCACATCTCGACTTCTTCGATAAGCCTTTGAAATTACGGTAAACACGACCGCCCTCCGAGCGCACCATAAACCAAACCTTCTTGTTCATTGGGAGCGCCCGGCCGCGCACCTTCTTGCCGGCGGGCATCTCCGCACCGATAATGCTCGCTGCTCGCGCCGCGCGCGGGCTGTCCGCGGATTCCGGATGGTGATGTCGCCGCAGCTCTTCTTGGTCGCGACCGTAGGCGCGGCGGCCCGAAGCGGTGGCCGTCGCCAGGCCGCAGGATGTCGAACATGAGCCGCGCCTCGGTGCCAAGCGGCCGCGCAGCACGCCCTGTGGGAGATAGTCGAAGTATAGATACCTCCGGATATCCCGAAGCGCGCGAGATTGCGCCGTGCAGTGCTAAGCATTCGTACTTGAAACCTAGCGATGCAATGACTCCGCAACGCGCGGCTGAGAGCGTTCACAGCTGATCGCCGCAACGGCCCGCGAGGGCACGGAACTGCCCTGGTTTTGGCGCGTTGGAGGGGCAAGACGAATCTATTCCGTCCGTCACGCTCTGGCGTAATTGCCTGTTGTTCGGGGTGGCGGCACGGCGCCGACCCGGCGGCGAAGGGGCCGATCCGGACCGAACCGGTTTACAACGATGAGCGCTTTCAGAGCGATTCTGGTTGGCCTGTTCACCGCATTGATGGCAACGGCCTGGATCGGCGAGCGGGTCGATGGATGCGCGGCGCAGACGTCTCCGACTCAGTCCGCGAAGGCGTCTCCGCGTAAGCAGGGCGGCGACGACAAGGGGGTGACGATATCGGAGAGCCGCTACACGGCCGGATTGGTTACCGGCACGCCGCAAAGCACCGAATTCGCCATAGCCCAGGAAATCGCGACCACGCTGGCTACCGGTCAGGAAACCGGACCACATGGCCAAACGGCGTTGCGGGTGCTGCCAATAGTTGGAAACGGCGGTGTCCGCAACGTCATCGACGTCCTCACCTTGGCAGGCGCCGACATGGCCATCGCGCCTGTCGTCCTGGTCGCTCGCCTCCAGGACGCCAGGACCCTTGGGGACATCCGCGGCAAGCTGGTCTACATCACACTTCTGTTTGGTGAAGAATTCCACCTGATCGCGCGGCCCGAAATCAAAACGCTGGCCGACCTTGCGGGCAAGAGGATCAATCTGGGCGAAGAAGGCAGTGCCGGCGCGGTCTTAGGCCGCGAGGTGCTCAACAGTCTGGACGTAAAATTCGACGAAACGAACCTGAGCCTCGAAGCGGCGTTCGACGAGATGCGCAAGGGGCGACTCTCGGCCACCCTGCTGATCTCGGCGAAGCCGGTCACCTCGCTGGCACGCTACGCCCAGTTCAATGCGGTTAGCTTCCTCCCGATTCCTTATTCCTCGGCGCTGCGGCGCGACTACCTGCCTTCGACCTTACGTCACGAGGACTATCCGTCGGTCCTTGGGGTTGACGAAAGCGTCGACACGATCGCGATCAAAGCGGCCCTGTTCGCCTATAATTGGCCGAGCCGCAACGAGCGCTACGATCTGCTCGAGTCATTCGTGCAGACATTCTTCTCGCGCTTCGCCGAATTTCTCGGCGACGACCATCACCCGAGATGGCGCGAGGTCAACCTGGCGGAGCCGCTGCCCGGATGGCAGCGCTTTCGCCCTGCGGATCGCTGGCTCCAGCGTCAGGCGTTGCGCAGTGCGTTCGACCGCTTTCTCGAGCAGCATCCAGCGAACGATCGGTCCGACCGCGAAACGCTGTTCCGGGACTTCCTGCGGTGGCGGGAGCGCAACAAGGACAAGTGAACGAAAGCGTTGGGAGATTGTCAGATGCGCCATCGGTTGGCCGCCTTGGGATTGGCTGCATCGCTCGCCTTAACGACTGTGCCGACATCGCCCGGCGCGCAGCTGACCCAGCAAGGGAGGCAGCCCGCGCCGCAGGGCACGATGCCGGATCCGTTTCGGCAGCCTGCTCCGCAGGGGACGATGCCGGATCTATCGCGGCCGGCGGCGAGGACCGAGCCTCCTCGGAGGACCGAGGCTCCGCGAAGGACTGTTCGCCGAGTCCGCCCGGCGCAGAGGAAACACCACGTCGTTCGTTCGATGCAGGATCAACGAAGGATCGCCGAGAATCAGCGGAAGATGGCCGAAAGAGAGGGATACAAGCGGGTTAGCGATCTCGTGAATTTCCCGAAGTTCTTTCCGAGCCTCGGCATCCTGTTCGTGAAGCCCGAAACCCTTCCGCTGGGACCATTCCTGTGCTTCGACCGCAAGGACCGCTTGATGGCGACCGTATACATGGTTGCGGTCAAGGACATCGACGATCACAAGGCGTTCGAGGCGCCGGCGTTCGCCGGCGCGACCGACCACGTCAACATCTACTTCAACCCGGGACATCCCGGAGTCGATTCGCCGCACTACCACTTCGTGATCTGGCACGTGACCAAGAAGGAGGAGGAGCGCGTCGCAAATTGACGCGGTCCGCGCGCGAATCGGTTCGACATTTGCGGCGGCTTCCGCGCTTCACCAGCCAGCGTCGAAGCGAGAGAGGTTCAGTCCGGGAACGTCGGCAGATGCCCTTATCTGCGATGGGCGTGGCAGCGCATTGCTACGTTTGCGGATCAGCGGCGTCAGGCGGCTCGTTGATCGTCTGGAGTTTTACGAGAGCGCTGCGGGGTCAGCTTCGGTATTGTTCGCCTCGATCCAAAGCTGGCCGCCGGCACCTGCAAGTGCGGCGCAACTCGCGGTCAGCAGCATTATCGCGCGGAGCGCGTCCTCAAACGCGGCAATTGCCCGCTCATCGACGCCCGGCTGTCCGGACATGACGGCGTTCAGGGCGTCGCTGACTTTCGCTGGCTCCGGGCCTCCAAGATGGTATGAGAAGTTTGCAAACAACACGGCCCCGAGACCGGCGACCGCGAGTAGGCCCGCGACCCGAGCGACCGCATTGTTAACACCGGAGGCAATGCCAGTGTGGGCTTTGCCGGCAGCTGCCATCACCGTCGATGTCAGCGGCGGCACCGTGATCGCCATACCGACGCCCAGCAAAAAGATCGGCGGAAACACACTGACCCAGTAAGGCTGTTTGAAATCGACGAATGCAAGCATCGCAAATCCGCAGGCCGCGATGATAGGCCCAATGGTGAGCAGCAACCGCGGTCCCAAACGGTCAGCGAACGCGCCCATCAACGACGCCCCAAATCCCATGATCAGTGCAAACGGAAGCAAGGCCGCCCCGGCTTGGGTGGCGGAGTAACCGCCGAGCCGGATCAGACCGAATGGCAGATAGTAGATTGCGCCGCCAAGCGCGAAGTACAGCAATAGCGTTTGTGCATTCGTTGCGGAAAAATTGCGTGATCGGTAGAGGGACAATGGCATCATCGCCTGTTCAGGTTGGCGGGCTTCGACCGCGACGAACAAGACGAGGAGCACGGCTCCTGCTGCGAGTTGAGCCAGCACCGCTTTATCGCGAAATCCCGATGCCGGGATGGCATCTACACTCCACGTAATTGCCGCAAGGCCAATGGCCGCTGTTGCAGCCCCGGTTAAATCAAGTTGCCTGGCGTGCGGATCGCGACTCTCGCAGGCGAAGCACAGCGCAAGTCCAGCCGCGACAATTGCGAGCGGGACGTTGATCAGAAAGATCGCCCGCCACGAGACGTAGTCGACCAGCCAGCCACCCAGGACCGGGCCTAGTGCGGACATCAGGGCGCCAGCGCCCGCCCATATCCCGATGGCCCGACTGCGCTCGTGCTCGTCGAATGTCGCCCCCAACATGGCAAGGCTGGCTGGGATTAGCAGCGCGGCACCAAAACCTTGGACAGCGCGGCTGGCTATGAGCGCTGTAAAGTTCGGGGAAAGCCCGCAGGCAATCGAGGCCGCAGTGAAGACCATAAGCCCGAGAACAAAAATCCGTCGCCGCCCATAAAGGTCGGCCGCGGAGCCACCGACCAGCACAAGCGAACCGAGCAGCAACAGGTAGGCGTTCACGATCCATTGCGTCGCGGTCGCATCTGCTCGCAGGGCCTGCTGGATCTTAGGCAGGGCGACATTCACCACGGATCCGTCGATGAACGCCATGCTCGACCCGAGAATGGTTGCTGCCAAGGTGAGCCGCTTTCGCCATTGCGACAGGGCCATTTCAAAACAGGGAGTCCCCTGGATGGCACCGGCATCGCACGGCGGCCGTATAAATCCGATCATTGGACACTCGAAGCCGACATAGCGCCGGTCAATGCTCGCCTTGGGAGCACACTCATGCGAACCAGGCTCCAAACCCAAAGCGAGTGTTGCACTTTAAGCCATACTTGATGCGGTTCCGCCCGCTGCATGACTCTGAACCTAGGAACTCCGTCGATCGTGTGCACGTTGTGAGCTGCATTCGATTTTTGGGTTCCGAGTATGGTCAGCGTTTTTCGTAAGTCGGATTTTGTCTCCGGATAGCGCGCTTGGAGGCTGGCCGAGAGATCAACGCCGACAGCCGGTTACTCGCGTGAGGGCGTTCCTCCGATAACGATCGCCGAAATCCCGCGACCCTTGTGGCATCATTCTCTCACAGATTTGCCGAACCGGGATGGATTCGTGACATTTTCGCGCGGAAAGTAAATCGGAGGCGCGAAGGCGGGCGACTTGCCGCTCATTCAGCCGAGTTGGTACTCAACCTCAAGACTGCCAAAGCGCTTGGCCTCAGCGTTCCGCCGACGCTGCTCGCGCGCACCGACGAGTTGATCGAGTAGGACGTTGTCTCCAGCGGCGCACTTTGGTCGTTATTGGCCCGACTGCGACACGCGGACGAACCCGAGAATGTCTGTTCGTCGGGGTAGACCGGAAGGCAACGGCAGACCGGCAAAACGGTGCTTTTGACCCACAGGCTACATTGGCCCTAGCCCAAGGGCAACGCCCTATGCTTTGATATGTCGGACGGATCTACCGATCTCGGGAGGCCGTTTTGACCGACAATCGCGTGGAACGGCGGCTTGCGGCAATTCTGGCGGCGGATGTTGCCGGATACAGCCGCCTGATGGGTGCGGACGAGGAAGCGACCCTGCGGATCCTGGACGCGTATCGTCGCACGATATCCGATCTCATATCTGAACATGCAGGGCGCATTTTTGGATCCGCGGGAGACAGCGTGATTGCCGAATTCAGCAGCGCAGTACAGGCCGTGCGCGCCGCAGTTGCGATCCAGCGCGCGCTTGTTCGCCGTAACGCTGATCTTCCCAGCGAGCGGAGGATGGAATTTCGAATTGGCGTCAATCTCGGCGACGTGATGGTGGACTGCGACAACCTGCTCGGCGACGGAGTGAACGTTGCCGCGCGGCTACAAGGCGTCGCCGACCGGGGTGGAATTTGCATCTCTGGTGCGGTGCGCGATCAGATCGAAGGCAAGCTGAACTTTCCTCTGATGTCGATCGGACAACGATCGTTAAAGAACATCTGTCGTCCGGTTTCGGTTTATTCGGTGGACTGGCGGCTCCAGCATCCGGCGGCCACGGGCGTTTTGAGCGGCGAGCTTGCGCTGCCGGACAAGCCATCGATTGCGGTGCTCCCTTTCTCGAACATAAGCGGCGATCCCGAGCAGGAGTACTTCGCGGATGGCATCACAGAAGACATCATCACCGCTCTGTCCCACCACCGATGGTTCTTTGTCATCGCGCGAAATTCGACGTTCGTCTACAAGGGGCGAGCTGTCGACGTGAAGCAGGTCGCTCGCGAACTTGGCGTGCGGTATATCCTCGAAGGAAGCGTAAGAAGATCCGGTCAGCGTGTGCGGATTACAGGCCAGCTGATCGAAGCGGAAACCAGCAATCATCTGTGGGCCGAGCGGTTCGATCGCGACATGGCCGACATCTTCGCTATCCAGGACGAGATCACGCAGTGCGTGGTCGGCGCGATTGAGCCAGAGATGTTACTCATCGAAGGAAAACGAGCCTTTCGCAAGAGCGTCGGCAATTTGGATGCGTTCGATTGCTGCATGCGCGCGATGTGGCATTTTTCACAAAAGACCCCCGAGAACCACGACCAGGCCGTCACTCTGTTGCGGCAGGCGATCAGGCTTGATCCAACGCTCGCCCAGGCACACATGGCGCTTGCACGCACCCTGAACGGCCGGGTTTGGGACGGTTGGAGCGGCGATCTCGCAAACGACACATCCGAAGCTCATGCGGCTGCGGCGCGCTCGGTCGCGATCGATGACCGCGACCCCTATTGCCACTACGCGTATTGCTGGACGAGTTTGGTGATGAGAATGCACCCGCAGGCGCTTGCGGAGGCGCAGCGTTCCATCGACCTCACCCCGAATTTTGCGCTCGGTTTCCTCGCACTTGGCCTGGTTCGGGTCTATATCGGAAACTTCAGTGAAGCTCTTGGTGCTCTGCTGCGTTGCCTCCGTCTGAACCCGAACGATCCTCAAGCCGGCACCTTTCTCGGCTTCGTCGCGCTGGCGCATTATCACCAGGAGAACTACGAGGAGGCGGTCCATTTTGGTCAGCTTGCGAACCGTCCGCGCCGGTTTTACCCAGGTCTCAGAACTCTCCTGGCAAGCCTCGGCCAACTTGGACGTATCGAGGAAGCCCGACCGTTACTAAATGATTTGCTCTCCCGTCCGGCGGACCCGCAGCAGCTGTTCGACGTTACGACCCCCTACCTTGACGCGAAATACCGGAAGCACCTCGCAGACGGCTTGCGTCGTGCGGGGTTAACCAACTTACGGTGACAGTCGTTTAGTGAAAGACTGGTCGAGCGTCTTAGAGCAACGGCTCTCTAAACGGGGGAAGCATTCGCTGCGAACCGTCCGCCCTTGCGCCATGATCGATACTATTCGGCAAGTCAGGTTTTGGCCCATCGTGGCAGTTGGCGCAGTGCAACGACATGTCCGAAATTGAGGGTAGACCGGATTCGCTGGCCGATCAAAAAAACGACGCGATTGACCCTAAGCTGACCTTGACGACCAGAGGACTCAATCAATTTTGATGTTTGCGGTTCGGATCACTCTGCTCCACTTTTCGATCTCGGAGGCTATGAGCTTGCTGAAGTCGGCTGATGATCCGGGAAAGACTTCTGCGCCAAGCTCGGCGAAACGTGCCTGCAGTTTTGGATCAGCTAATCCCGCATTGATCTCTCTGTTGAGCGCCTGAACAATTGCCGTAGAGGTGTCGCGTGGCGCAACCACTCCATACCACGTGGTCGCGTCGTACTCGGATACGACCTCGCTGATGGAGGGTACATCAGGCAACGTTCGAAACCGATTGGCACTAGATAAACCGAGTGCACGCAATTGCCCGCCTCGGACATATTCAATCCCTGCAGGAGCAGGAATAAACACGGCCTGCACTTGCCCGCCGATAGCATCCGTAATAGCGGGACCCCGCCTTTATAAGGCACGTGAACAAGATCGACTCCGGCCAACATCTTGAAT
>NZ_JAQOSR010000269.1:0-7647 GCF_046718885.1 Bradyrhizobium sp. UFLA01-814
TGACTCCGGGCACAAAGAGGCGATTTCTTGCGCTCATACGCGTTATTTCCGGAACCTGAGTCCGATCATCCCGGGACTGGGCAGTGAGTTTCATTTCCTTTTCGGGTTCGGGCGAAGCGTGCGCGAAAACTGCGCGTTGTCTCATTAAGACACTGAAATTAAAACAAGTTATACTATTTTAGCGAGAATAGCTTAGCGGACTTGTGCCGAAGTTCCGAGAGTTATACTATTTTCACAAAAATAGTATAACGAGGTTCCGATATGCCGGCGAACCAAGCCCTCGATATTACCTACCAGACACTCTATTCCGAACTGGTCCAGCGCAGCCTCGATGAGACCTTCACCTCGGAGTTCTCCTCGAACGGACGGTTCGTGGCTGTCGAGGTCAAGGGCAAGAAATACTGGTATTTCGACACGCCCAAATCCGAGGGCGGCGGCCAGGATCGCCGCTATGTCGGTCCCGTGAACGATCCCGAGTTCACCAAGAGGGTCGAGGCGTTCAAGGATCTGAAGGCCGACCTGAAAGGACGTCGCCGTCTCGTCTCCACGTTAGTCCGCGAAGCCTATCTGCCGCGCCCTCTGCCGATCGCGGGCCAAGTCGTGGAGGGGCTAGCGAAGGCTGGCTTCTTTCGCTTGCGGGGAGTGCTCGTCGGCACCGTTGCGTACCAGTGCTATGCCGCTGTGCTTGGTCGACGCCTTGAGGCGGCCGCTATGCAGACTGGCGACGCCGACTTTGCGCAATTCCACGAAATCTTGGTGGCCATCAAGGACTCCATGCCACCCATCCTGGACGTGCTCCGCCAAGTCGACCCGACGTTTCGCGAGGTTCCGAGCCAAGCCGACGGCAGGGTCTCAACTCGATTCGTATCGAGGGGCAACTTCAACGTCGAGTTCCTGACGCCGAACCAATGGTCCGACGACCAGGCAGGAAAGCCGGTCCCGATGCCGGCGCTGGGCGGGGCGGCGGCGTCTCCGCTCCGCTTCCTCGACTACCTGATCTATCAGCCCATCCGCGCGGTGCTGCTGCATGGCGCCGGCGTGCCGGTCCTTGTCCCGTCGCCGGAACGATACGCCGTCCACAAGCTCATCGTCGGGTCCCGCCGGAAGGAGGATCGCGCTGCGACCGCAAAGAGCGGGAAGGATCGGCTTCAGGCCAGATCGATCATCGAGGCGATGACCGCAAACCGGCAGCATGTCGAAATTGCCTCTGCCTTTACGGAAGCTTGGGATCGCGGCGATCAGTGGAGAGCGGCGATCCGCACAAGCATCGCGACCTATGACGATGACTTCCAGAGCTCGCTCCGAACCGAATTAGCCAAGGGGGTAACCGAACTCGGCTCCGACCCCGCCGGCTACGATCTTTCAGACAAGCTCGTCAAAGGGGAAGCCACTCAGCCCCGCCTAAAATGAATTGCGGGCCGATGCCCGCAGCCACCGGCGCCAGCATCAGCGATCCAAGGGGGCGTGTCGTTGGCGAGCCTCATGACCAGCAGTAGCAGCGGCAGCACAAGTCTGGTGTGTCGTCACGACCGTGCCGATCATCAGCCGCAACGTGCAGAGCGACTTAAGCACCCGGCGAAGGCCGCGGAGATTATGCTGAGTAAGGTTCGCCTTGTCGAAGAGACCTTGCAGGCTGGCGAGACGGTCTGCGGCGTCGCGCGCCGGCACGGGTGGCTCACAGCCTGCTGTTCACTTGGCGTCGACAGGCGCGCCGGGGTCGCCTGGGCGGAGATTCCGTGCCAGCTCTCGTTCCCGTCGAGATCACACCGGTGGCGGCTCCGATCTCGAGCGACGCACCACAACTTGAGCGCTCAATGCGCAAAGACACTCTCGGCCGAGGCGATTGATTCCTCTCGATCGTTCCGAGCGCGGCGGCCAACTCTGACCTTATGTGCGGTCTGCAACTCGGAGCAGCGCACGTGAAAGGCAGGTCGCAGCGGCGCCATCAACCCGATGGCCGACCCTCGTAAGCCGGTCGCATAGACATGCTATTTGATAAGCGTCTGGCGGCGCCAGCTCTCGACCGCCTTATCGAGTGTGGCTGCAGGGCTCGGATCCGACCAGCGGTCCCAAAATTCAATCGTGCCGCTGAGTGGCTCGTTGGCGGGCTTGGCAATCCGGATCCGCGTGGGCAACAAAATCGCATCACCCACCACCAGGGCTTCGCCTGTGTCGAGAATAGGCAGCAGATCTCCAAAACTTTCGAGGCTGTCGGGCAGCAGACGGCGGACCACCGTTTGATCGTCGCCATTGGTCAGTCGCATGGCAATCAAATTGTTGCACTGACTGACGACGGTACGATTCACCTCCGCCGGACGCTGGCTGATCACAACCAGGCCGACACCGTACTTTCGGCCCTCTTTGGCGATGCGCTCGAACATCGCGATCGCATTCTCAGCAGCGCCGGAACTCGCATCCTGGGGAATGTAGAGATGAGCCTCGTCACAGAACAGCGCCACGGGATGACGGGCGCCCTGTGCGCTCCATTGCTGCACCTGAAAGGCCATGCGCGCGACCATTCCCACAATGAGCGGCAGAATGTCCGAGGGCACTTCCGAAAAATCGACCACCTTTACGCCGCCGTGCCCGCCTTTGGCGGCGCGGCTGCCCAGCAGCAGCGTCACGGCTTGCTCGAGCCACGCATAGCTATCCGCAACGCCAGTGGCCGGGAACAGAAACCCAAGCCGACGGTCGGTTCGCTTGCTTTGCAGACGTTGAATCAGGCGGCTGAGCTTGCCGTGAAAGTCACCTTGCTTCTCGGTCCTAACGCCTGGGACCATTTCTGTGTTGAGGCGATTGAGCTCAGCAAGGACAACGTCCAGCGCGAAAGGGACGGGACTGTCGATGGTGAAGTTGGCGAGCACATCCTTGTGAGCTCCGGCGGTCAAAAAGCTGGTCTTCGCGTCGACGATGGCACGGGACATGACCATGGCTTGGTTGGGCGCGTTCTGGTCGGTGCGGTCAACGAACATCGAGACAAGTGCTTCGTAGCTCATGAGCCAGTACGGGAGATGAAGCACACCATCCGACAAGCCTTTGCCCGCCTCAACATCGCCCGGACCCGCCACGCGAAGATGCACGAAGCCGTCGCCGGCCATGGACGCATATTCGCCGTGCATGTCGAAGACGATTGCGTTGGCACTCTTTAGCTCAGCCACTTGCTCAAGAAGCCGGGCAGTCGTCCATGATTTGCCGGAGCCAGTACTGCCGACGACCAGCGCGTGGCGCTGAAAGAGCCTGTTGCCGTTGACATAGGCCTCGGCGTTGAGATCAAGAGTGTAGGAACCAAGTGAAAGACGCTGGGTTCCGGCGGTCACCTCAGAGATCACGCCCATGAAACGGGTGAGCCGTTCGCCCTCAAGCGCAAAGCAGCGGGCGTCGATCTCGGGGACGGTTTCGAGCGTGCGCCGAAACACATTGGCGCGGAGCCCATCCCGGTCAAGCAGCGTACCAATGAGGGCGATGCGCACCAGGTTTACCTCAGGGAGAGCCTCCTCGGCTCGTTCCAGGTCGGCCACTTTCGCTTCTTCGAGGGCCGTGCGCGTGATCTTGTGGATGACACCGATCAGCTTATGGCCCGCCAAACTACTCTGTAGTGCCACCAGCCGATTGACCTGGAGTGCCCGCAACGCCTCAATGTCATCGACACGAACAATCACGGTGGCGGTGTCGACCGATTGAACGCGACCGAGCGCCTCTTGATCGCTAAAGTCCAGGATGCTCATGCGCGTGTTCCAATGATGTGATCGAGAAAATAGTCGAGACGCCAAAGCGGCTTGTCCAGATCGAACCCCGTCGGCGCCTGGTGCATATATGCGCGTGCGCCAGGCGGGCTATCTTCGATGGCGAGATAGCGCCGGCACCGGCCGCCGGTCAGAAAAGCCTTTGCGCTGGGCGTCAACTCCTTCGTGACGACGACCAACGGTACCGAATCGCGGTCGCAGCGCTCGACGAGCTTGGTTTGGACATGCTCGTCATTGAAGCCGTAGCCGACACAGAAGTAGGAGCGGGCATTATCCAAAGCTCTGTCGCTGCAGCTCAGGATCGTGCGGAACGGCTCGCCATGGGTTAGTCGATATTTGTCGATGCCGGGCGTGATCATGAGCGGCGTGTATTTGGCGGGAACGCGGAGAGCACTTCTGACGCCGACGATCTGGTTGGCGGCGTCCTGGAACCAATCGAGTGAGCCATGCACCTTCCAGACCGCAACGGTGCGCGATTGTCGCCCGTTTACAGTCAGGGGAGTGTTTGCGTCTCGTGCCCTTGTCTGCAGGTAGCCATGGTTGAAACCCGTGAACGTGCTCACGTCTGCCGCATCGGCTGCATACTCCGCCAAACGGTCATAGTTGGGCGTCACGACGTGAACAGTGGTATGCGTGCTGTCGAACAGGTGTCGATAGAGCCGGGTGAGCGGCAAGGCGTTGCGATCGGCCAACACCGATGCGAGGGCGGCCAGATCGGAGGGCAGCAGAAAGTCCCGCGTGAGGCCGGCTATATGCATCGTTTGACGTTCGCTCGGGCGGACTGCCTGCAGCGCATTTTCAAGATCGGTGCCGGCTTTAATCCGGCCGAGGAACGAGGCCCATTCAGAGTTCTCTTCAGCTGTCCATCCACCGGGGCGCGAGGCCGAGGATAAATGCGCTGCTAAGGCACCCATACCCGGCACACCATGTGCTGCCGAAGCGCCGCTCCCAAGTATGATGACAGGGGTTACGCTCAGCGCGCTTTGTGCGAATTCCTGCGCGATGTCCGCGTCGCTCTTCACCGCCATCGTCTCTCCGCAATCAGACCAATGATGCTGAGTTAGGCGGCCAATAGCCTTGTTGCGTCACGAGAGCTTGATTTGTGTGGCCGAAGGCCTGCAATAATCGCCGATATGGCAGGTCAAGATGGTAGATGCACTCGTTCGCAAGCGTCCGCCAATGTCCCGGGGACGACTTCGAATGGATCCTTGAGAAGCTCAATCGCGTCATCGGGCACCAGCGAGCCGAGTTTCCGTTTCTCGACGAGTAGGTTGGCCGTGCGCGCCAAGACACCCGGTGGCCTTCGGGCCCCGTTGTTCGTGTCGATTGCTTCCTCGCCAGCGCACAGCGACGCCGGACGTCCTCCGACAAGATGATCGCCGCGTTGAGCAAGAATATCTTAGCGAACGGAGCAGCGCGCGGCGGGGGAGCCGGAAACCGTCGTGCGGTACTTCGCTCGGTTGCGGCTGTATGAATGACATCCCTTGATATTTGGTCGGCCGGCAGCCTTTTGGATGAGCGCATCGGTGATTGCTGCCGGACCGTCCTGTGCCACAACTTAGGTGCTGGTAGGAACGAAGCCTCGACAGCCACAAAAGGCGAGCCGACAAGTCGAAGAAACTACCGCAACAGCCGTCTACCACGTCACGCCAGTGAATTCGTCCAAAATAGCCGCGTGGGGTGCGGGATTTGAGCGCTGATGTGCGATTCTTTGCGTCAATACCCCGCACTTTGGCTGTAGGCAGCACGGCTGCCTGGCACGGAGCGCCGCAAGTCCGCTGCCCCGCGCTGCAGTGTGTCCAGTTAGAAGACAACCCAACCCTCTTGCCGATGTGCTCGCGCCATAGCCCCAATCTCGATCGAGCGGCGATTGATCGGGTTGAGCTTATGATAACGAACGGCGCTCGTGTTCGGTGCGCGAACTTCGTACGATACGGACAAAGTTGCGCGCCACCCGCGCATAACGGGACAATAGATTGCAGTTGCGGCTGGAAAGTACGACAGCGAAGCGTGGCGCTTATGCGAAATCATCTCTGAAACCGTGGCGCCGCCGATCTTGGGGTGCCCGATCTGAACCTGCCGCTCGAGGACACGTTGCCCAGGAGCTATGTGCAATCGGAGGTGATACGGCTAAAGTCTATGGTCGCGTTGCGCAGTGCCGGAGCGAAGACGAGCTCGACGACCTGGAAGATGCCAGGCTGCCGCCGCCGGCCCACGTTTTCTTTGCCGCGGCAAGGCTGAGGATGAAGTGCAGGGAAGGGGCATTATCAGGCTTGATGGCGGACGAGAGCCCATCGCGGCGACTTTCCTGCCTGGGCGACTGAGGTGCAAGGCAGTTGCTACGCGATGGCGAGTCGCGTCGTTTGCCTGTGCAGGACGCATGGGGGGCCCGTTCGACCGGGGCGAGGGGGTTTTTGATCTCCTTGTGAATCGGATGTTCGCTCTCAAAGCAAAAAAAAGCAGTGCCGCGCTGCAGTGATCTCGATGAATGTGTCGCCGCCTATGCGCCCACCACTCAACTCCCCGATCGCCAGGCGAACTTGACGACGGCTGACCGGTACAACGGACAGGCCGGAACGATCTCCTGGTCAAGGCACGTGTAACCCGTCGCGATTATGCGACTTTCGTGAGCGGCTGCTAAGGACCCCGTTTGCTGCGAGCACGCAAGAGATCGTTGGCGCGTGATCAGGCCGTGCCTCCGTCGCAGCTTGGACCACGCAGTCCGAGGCTGCGTTGAGGCACTGATCGCTAATGCAACTCCCAGATCGGGTGGCGAAGTATCCAATTTTTTCTGCTACGGACACTTGCTCCCGAAAAACCTCTGTCCTATTTCAGTTTCGTCTGTGGCACTCATCGGTATCGAGTGCTAACAGCTTGGAATTATCAAACCGTGTAAACAGTTAGGAGGGCTGCATGAATTTCCGTCCACTTCATGACCGCGTCGTTGTCAAACGCATTGACGCAGACGAGAAGACCGCTGGCGGCATCATTATTCCGGACACCGCCAAGGAAAAACCCTCGCAGGGCGAAATCATCGCCGTTGGCCCGGGCGGCCGCGATGAAGCTGGCAAGCTGATCCCCATCGACGTCAAGGTCGGCGATCGCGTCCTGTTCGGCAAGTGGTCGGGCACCGAGGTCAAGATCGACGGCCAGGAGCTGTTGATCATGAAGGAGAGCGACATCATGGGCGTTCTCACCGACGTGTCGTCCAGCAGGAAGGCTGCCTAAACAAGCCCGCTCGCACCGCTCGCCCTAAGGAGCGCCTGCGGGGCGCCCCTCCAAGGTGAGAAGACATCAAACTCAGGGAACTCATCATGTCAGCCAAAGAAGTCAAATTCTCCGTCGAGGCCCGCGACCGTATGCTGCGCGGCGTCGACATCCTCGCCAACGCGGTGAAGGTCACCCTCGGTCCGAAGGGCCGCAACGTGGTGCTCGAGAAGTCGTTCGGCGCGCCCCGCATCACCAAGGACGGCGTCACCGTCGCCAAGGAGATCGAGCTCGAGGACAAGTTCGAGAACATGGGCGCCCAGATGGTGCGCGAAGTCGCCTCCAAGTCCGCTGATGCGGCCGGCGACGGCACCACCACTGCGACCGTGCTGGCGGCTGCGATCGTCCGTGAAGGCGCCAAGTCGGTCGCCGCCGGCATGAACCCGATGGATCTGAAGCGCGGTATCGACCTCGCGGTCGAGGCTGTTGTCGCGGACCTCCAGAAGAACTCGAAGAAGGTCACCTCGAACGAGGAGATCGCCCAGGTCGGCACCATTTCGGCCAACGGCGATGCCGAGATCGGCAAGTTCCTCGCCGACGCCATGAAGAAGGTCGGCAACGAGGGCGTGATCACGGTCGAGGAAGCCAAGTCGCTCGAGACCGAGCTCGACGTCGTCGAGGGCATGCAGTTCGACCG
>NZ_JAQOSR010000026.1:0-63092 GCF_046718885.1 Bradyrhizobium sp. UFLA01-814
GGCACCTATCAATACCGTGCCCAGGTGACGGATGCGGCGGGCAACAGCTCGACCAGCAACGTGGTCACGGTTGTGGTAGATACCACGGCGCCAACGGTAACGGTGTCAAACCCCGGCACAGTGCCTAGCGGTCAGTCCGCGACTATTACATTCACATTCAGCGAGGCAGTGAGCGGCTTTAGCGCTTCCGACGTGACGTCAAATGGGACGATGACTGCGAGCAGCTTCACTCAGGTAAACGCAACTACATGGACGGAGACATTCACCCATGGCAGCGCACAAAACAACCAAGTGAGCGTTACGGCTGGTAGCTACACAGACCTTGCAGGTAACACGGGCTCTGGTGGCACTAGTGGTAACATTCCAAAGTCACCCGCGGGCGTCGCTGGAGAGCCGATCAATCTGGGGCTGGATGCTGCGCCGGATCACATCGTCGGTGCCATAAGCGTGACGGTCGCCGGGGTTCCGACGAATTGGACTTTGAGCGGAGGCACGAATAATGCCGACGGCTCCTGGACTATACAGGTCGACGATCCGTCGACACTGACGATCACGACGCCTGCTTCTTATACGGGAGCAAAGGTTCTCAATATTGCTGAGACATGGACCAATACCGACGGCAGCACCGGCAGTCTATTTGTTGCGGACAATGTTGAGGCTTATGCGGTAGGCAGCCCCATTTTCGCTTGGTCTGGCAACGACCACCTGACCGGCTCGAGCGGCCATGACACGTTCGTGTTCTCGCAGCCGATCGGCGATGACGTCGTGCATAACTTCGAGGTGTCATCGGACGTGATCGACCTGATCAGCTACGGCTGGCAGAGCTTCGCGGACGTCCAGGCCCACACCGCCGACGACGCCAACGGCAATGCCGTGGTCACGCTTGCTGATGGCCAGACGATCACATTGGACGGCGTGCATGCGGCGGACCTGACCGCGGCGAACTTTGAGTTCGACGTGACGCCGACAACCGAAAATCCAGGCCAGATGACCATCGGCGACGGCGCGATGCTGCCGCTCTCCGGGATCATCCACAACACCGGCGAGATCGACCTGCAGGCCTCCGGCGACGACACGCTGCTGCAACTGATCCAGACTGGCATCACGCTCAACGGCGGCGGTCATGTGACCCTATCCGACGATGACCACAACATCATCGCCGGCACCGTCTCGAACGTCACGCTCGACAACGTCGACAACGTGATCTCCGGCGCCGGCCAAATCGGGCAGGGTAGCCTGACCTTGAGCAACGAGGGCACCATCGACGCCACCGGCACCCATGCCCTGGTGATCGACACCGGCGCCAACGTGATCGCCAATGCCGGCACGCTGGAGGCGACCGGTTCGGGTGGGCTGGTGCTCGCCAGCGCGGTGGCCAACAGCGGCCTGATCTGGGCCAACGGCGGCACGGTCACAGCAGAGGGAGAGGTGACCGGCAATGGCAACGCTTTGATCAGCGGGGCCGGCACCATCGAGTTCGGGTCAGCCTCGGTGGCGGGCGTCACCTTCGACACGACCGCCGCTGGCCACCTGATCCTGGATGATGCGTTCCACTTCTCCGGCACGGTGAGCGGCCTCGACGGCAACGACGACATCGACATCAAGGGGATCAGCTTCGGTGTCGGCACCACGTTGAGCTTCACGGAGAACCAGGCGGGGACCGGCGGCACTCTGACGGTGTCGGATGGCGCTCACGCGGCGAACATCGTCCTGCTCGGTCAATACGATCCCAACGGGTTTGCCGAGAAAGCCGACGCAACAAATGGCACGCTGATCACCTATGACCCGCACCACATCGCCTGAGGGGCGTGAACTTCACCGGGGGGAAAGACCGATTGGGGGGGGAGAAGCCAAACCCCGTAAGTTTACCCTCCCGCCGTTTTTGCGCCGGCAGTGGCTTTGGCTCAGCCGCCGGCTATGCTAGTTAGGACAGATTGGAATGATTGATTTACCTGGACCTTTTGGCTGCCAACTGTTGGCTGCCGCTCATCATTTTTAGGGGATGGCTCCGGCCAGGTTCCGCGTGAGTACCCTTCGTAAAAGAGCGGACGAATTCCGGCAGGCGCTGCAAGCCTGCCAGGGCTATTTTGTGACTGCAGCCATATTCAGCCTGGCCATCAACCTGCTCTATCTGGCCGGCCCGCTGTACATGCTGCAGGTCTACGACCGCGTGATCTCGAGCGCCAGCCAGATCACGCTGCTGATGTTGACGCTGGCACTGTTGCTGGCATTCATGGCGCTCGCGGGTCTCGATGCGGTACGCGCTCGCGTGCTGACACGCACCAGCATCCGCCTCGATCGGGAGATCGCGCCGCGGGTGATGACCGCCATCATTGACCATTCGACAAGGATCGGCGGAGCCCGCAGCCAGCTGCTGCGCGATTTTGACACGTTCCGTCAGTTCATCACCGGATCGGGAATTCATGCGATCTTCGATCTGCCATGGGCGCCGATCTATATCGCCGTGATTTTCGCTCTGCACCCGCTGCTGGGGGCATTTGCGCTGGGGTGCTCGATCATCCTGGTGCTGATGGCCCTCCTCAATGAATGGATCGTCAAGCCTCCGCTCTCCGAATCCGGCGAGGCGGCAAATCGAAATTATGGTTTCACCGAGATGAGCCTGCGCAATACCGAAGTGGTCCGCGCCATGGGGATGACCGCAGGCCTTTTGAAGCGCTGGAGCAGGGACCGCGACCGGATGATCGAGCGCCAGGTCGCAGCGAGCGATCGCGCGGCCACGATGCAGAGCATGATCCGGTTCCTGCGGCTTTCGATGCAATCCTTGATCCTTGGCCTTGGCGCCTATCTCGTGATCGAGCGGCTCACCACGGCCGGTGCGATGTTCGCCGCCAGCATCCTGCTTGGCCGTGCGTTGCAACCGATCGAACAGATTGTCGGATCATGGCGCGGTCTCGTCTCGGCCCGGGGGTCATTCTTGCGGGTGCGCGAGCTGTTGGCGGCGAATCCGCAGCGTCAATCCGAACTGACGCTGCCGCGACCCGAAGGCCATCTTTCTGTCGAAGCGCTATCCTTTGCCGCGCCTGGCACATCGAAGCCTATTCTGCGGGGGGTTACATTCCAGATAGCCGCGGGGGAAGTACTTGGGATTATCGGCCCGTCAGGTGCCGGGAAATCCACGCTGGCGCGCCATATCGTGGGCGTTCAGGCGCCATCCGCAGGTGCCGTTCGGCTCGACGGCTCGGACGTTTCGACCTGGATTAGGTCGTCGCTCGGCCAGCATCTTGGTTATCTGCCGCAGGATATCGAGCTGTTTGCCGACAGCATCGCCGCCAATATCTGTCGGTTCGATCGGAAAGAGGACAGGGATATCATTTCTGCGGCGCAGACGGCCGGTGTGCATGACATGATTCTGCGGCTGCCAGACGGTTATGACACTCAAGTCGGGGAGGGTGGCGCGATCCTGTCCGGAGGCATTCGCCAGCGGATCGCGCTTGCGCGCGCGGCTTACGGCAACCCGAGCCTCGTTGTGCTCGATGAGCCAAGTTCGAATCTCGACTCCGAAGGCGACGCCGCGTTGGCCGACTGCATTACCGAATTGAAGAAGCGTGGAACAACCGTGGTGATCATTTCGCATCGGCCTGCCACCATCGGCGTGGTCGACAAGATATTGGTGTTGCGCGAGGGCGTGGCCGAGATGTTCGGGCCACGCAGCGAAATCCTGTCGCGCCTGACGCGGCCTGTGCCGGTACCGGCAGTTCGGGGAGCGGCTGGCTAGGAGAGATCATGGCGTTACTTGATGTTGCAAATCTGTCGATGCGCCCTGGAGCCGCACCGCGCGGCACAAAGCGCACGAACAAAGATGACGCGCCGAACGATTCCATTCGCAATGTCGCCATCGCGGGGTGGGTGATCATCGCCGTCTTCTTCGGCGGCATCGGCACCTGGGCGGTGACCGCGCCGCTCAACGGGGCGGTGGTCGCCAACGCCGTGGTGAAGGTCGATGGCAACCGCAAGAGCCTCCAGCACCTCGATGGCGGTATCGTCAAGGAATTGCACGTCAGGGAGGGCGATAGGGTGCGCGCGAGCGATCTGCTGATCGTCCTCGATGAGACTCAGGCGCGCGCCGAACATGAGGTGCTGACGCAGCAATATGCCGTGCTGCGCGCAACGGAAGTCCGGCTGCTGACCGAGCTTGACCATGGCACCCAGCTTGTCATGCCGCCAGATCTGAAAGCGCGCTCTGACGATCCCTATTTCAAGAGCGTCTGGAACGGGCAGCTCAGTCAGTTCGACACCCGCCGGGCGTCGCTCGAAGGCCAACGAAGCGTCGTTCGCGAGAAGATCAATCAGCTGGGATCCCAGATCGTCGGCTCGGAAGCGCAAGTAAAATCGTTCACCAATCAGATCGATTCAGTGCGCAAGGAGGCGAGGGACGTCGCTCCGCTCGTCGAGCGAGGGCTGATCGCCCGTCCGCGTATCCTGCAACTGGAGCGGACGGCGTATGGTCTCGAAGGCCAGATCGCCGATGCAAACGCCAGCATTGCCAAGGCGCGCCAGGCGATCGCGGAGCAAGAGCAGCAGATCGCCCAGTTCGACAACGACCGGATGACCGATGTCACAAAGGACTTGCGCGACACGCAAGCCAAGCTCCTGGAGGTCATCCCGAAAGCGATGAACGCCAAGGCCGTGCTGGGCCGGATGGAAATTCGCGCCCCCTATACCGGCCGCGTGGTCGGCCTCAACGTGTTTTCAGTGGGAGGCGTCATCCAGCGCGGCGACAAGATTCTGGACATCGTGCCCGATGAGGATTCGCTCACCATCGAAGCCCAAGTGGCCGTCGAGGATATCAGCGATGTGCACCCGAACACGCGCGCTGAGGTGCATCTGACCGCCTACAAACAGCGGATCGTTCCGATCATCCATGGCGACGTCATCCTGGTCTCGGCTGACCGTCTGACGGATCCGAAGACCAACAATCCCTACTATACGGCCTTCGTTCGGATCGACCAGGCCGAACTGGCGACCATGCCCAACATTCGTCTTTATCCGGGAATGCCGGCAACGGTGATGATCCCGACGGTTCAGCGAACCGCGTTTGATTACATCGTGGGACCGCTCGTGATGTCGTTCAACAGTTCGTTCCGGCAGAAGTGAAGCTTGGACACATCTTTCGAAATCCGTCCTGGTTCACTGGCGCTCACAGTGATGTTTTGAAATCGCTGTTGCGCCCGTGCCACCCACGATGCCCTGCGCAGGTCTATGCTGCTCGCCGCAACAGGGCGCTCTCATGTATGATGTATATTTGAGTGGTAAGAACGATCTGCTGGTTATCCGACGCGGACTTCCCATCCCTTCGAACCTGGGCGGAAATTGGCGCAAAAAGAAGCGCACCGTGCAATCGGTGAGCGAAAAAATCCGGGAGGACGTCGAAAAGCGTGGCTACCACCGGCGCAGGCTGGGCGGTCAGATTCGATGAGACAGGTAAGTTGAAGAGGACGTTCTACACCGCACCCGCCTTAATTAAGGCTCTGGTTACCGTTTTCGGCCAGCATGCCCTATTGTAGGTAGGTCGCGAGCAGCGACCGCCAAGTTTCGATCCAACGTCAAGCTCTGACAGCCCGGTTGGCGGTCTCTTTCGTAGGGGAGGCCCATTATGATCAAGGGCTTCGCGATAGCCATATTAGTGGTGCTCGGAGCATCGCAAGTAGATCAGTATCTCACGCATGGTCGGTACACCGACGCGACGCTGGCCATGCTGAGGCAGATGAGGCACTCATTTGGCATTTGAGACTTTGAGACGGTAGGCGCGCGCCAACACGCGATTTTCGCGCGATGCCCGACCGCGCTATAGCCCGCGCATGAAGCCTTAAGCGCTCTCTCTCGGCGCTTCTGCTGCACCCAATGTCCAATGCCAGGCATCATGGTGGGGCCACGGAAGTCAGCGCGGGTGATCCCTGAGTTGGCGTAAAGGTCTAGCCCAGGGATGAATGCGCGCACGGGAACACGCTCTCCAGCGATGAAGGTTCGAAGTCAATCTCCTGCGCGCGGTCCCGATTAGGGGGGCCGCGAAAGCCCATCCGACCTACCATGCTGTGCGCGCGCGACGGCCGCAGGCCAAACTTGTCCGCCACAGCGGCCGTTCTCGGGCCGCGGAAGGATAGTTCTGGTCAAACCCCGTATTTTTGCGGGGTCAATGTTAGCTCCTGTGCCGCCACAGCAGATCACCGCTTATGCGAGTGGACGCCCGGTGACTGCGGTCGTGCCAGAGCTCTTTCAGCCTCGGTTAGAGGACATGTTACCAACGCCATTTCCACCTGGCCCTGAGAAGCGGGAGGGAAATTTTCCCGCAAGCCGGCGGTGGAGGGCGAGCGGAGGGTTTTACGGGCTACAGCCGTCTGTCCAGACGCCCATTAACGCTCTTGCGCACCCAAGGGTAGGGCAGCTTGTCCGGTGCCGCTTTCATCGCTCTAATGGAGCGATTGCAGAACCTGAGTAATTTTCCTGAGTATTTCCGATGAAGGCCATAGAACAGATCATCGCTGGATACGTTTCGCTGAAGGATCGCCGGGCGCTTGAAGAGATCAGGGACCATCGCGAACGGCTATTGAATGAAACACGGATGCGCAGCGTGGCCGGCTTCAGCCCCTCAACCTTGATCGATATCCTGCGGGAAGAGATCGAGCTTATCGAAGCGGCACTGTCTGGATTTGAGAGCGCTTCGGAGTTGCCAGATGGACAATCGCTAAGACCTCGAAACGGTGAGGTTGATTAGGGCATTCTCAAAAATCGAAGATCCCGACGAGCGGAAGCGGATCCTTCGGTTTGTCGAATCCGCGGCGTCCGACGATGAGTCCAAGGACCGGAAAAATCCGCAAGACGGCCGCCCTCGGATGTGGATTCCGATCCAGAAGCTTCATTCGCAGCTCATCGATGAAAAGCGCAGGAGGCCCGGCAGGCGCGAGCAAGCCGTCGCTTTCGATCGCGCAGTGGCGACAATCTAACCCGGAGAGCTGCGGCCGGCTCGGAGGGGACTCTGCAAACTGCTTTTGAGACAGCGCGAATCCGCCAAGGTTCTCTTAGAACCGAGCGGTCGGATCTGGATCACCGTCGTCGTCGTCATACCAGACTAACGCAACGCGACAAATCGATCCCTGGCCTGCTGGATGCCACCGGCAAGCGCCTTTGCGTATAGCTCGCGCGCCTTCGTCACATCGCCGCGTGTTCCGTAGGTCTTCCACGTGGAAAGAATGAGGGGATCATAGGTCTCCGCAAGCATAAAGCTTGCCTGTGCGCTACCCGTCCCCACAGCGTGTTCGAGCACGATCCGAGCTGCACCGATATCCCCCTGGACGAGCAGAGCGCTGGCGCGCGCCAGCAACCTGACAACTTCCGGATCGCCTTGCGTCTCAGCAATCGTTGGCTGCTCTGTCGCAGCCGTCTTCGCGACTTGCATCAGCGCGGGCTCGTGGCCCGGTGCCGGCACCTCGGCCGTGTCGCGCTCCTTCTTCAGCGACTGTCGCAGCTCCGCCGTCGCGCCCTCGGCGGCCTTCTTCACCTGCAACGCTCCGCTACCGGCCTTGCTTGATAGCACCAGCTGGGTCTCCAGCTCCCCCCGTACCCTCGCAAGCTCGCCAGTCAGCGCCTCGGCCCTGTCGTGCTCCATCTTCAAAGACTGTCGCAGCTCCGCCGTGACGCTCTCGGCGGCCTTCTTCGCCCGGGTCGCCTCGTCACTAGCCTTGCTTGACAGCGCCAGCTGGGTCTCGAGATCCCGCCGCGTCTTCGCGAGCTCGCCCGTCAATGCCTCGGCCCTGTCTTGCTCCGTTTTCAAAGATTGTCGCAACTTGGCCGTCGCCTTCTCGGCGGCCTGATTGCGCTGCGCCGCCTGGTCGAGCGCCTTGTTTGCCTGCTCTGCCCGCATCTCGCTGATCTGCTGCGCGCTCGCCAGTTCATTTGCCAGGGCCTCTGCGCGGCGCCGCTCCTTTTCAGAAGACTGTTGTTCTTCCGGCTGCATTGCGTCCGCACCTTGCTTGCGCTGCGCGGTATCACGCGGTGTCTCTGATATCGTCCGGTCAGCTTGCTGATGAAATGCCGGATCCCGAGCCGATGAATTGGCTTTTTCTAGATCTCTTGGGATCTGGATCCCTTGCTTGACGGCCTTCACGCCAGCTGTGTCAGGTCTGATGTTATCCGGCTCACCAATGTATCGCGTCACATGGGCGACGAGCTCAGCGTGGAAATACCAGCCGATGAGCGACGCCCCGACCATCACCGCGGCGATCGAGGAGATGGCGCGCCGCGCGGTCGATCCGCGCTCCTGTTTGCTCTGCGCGGCCCGCGCTTCAACCAGGACGCCAGTGACCGGGTCCGCGTTCGTAACCAGCCGAGTTAATTCCGTCACCCTCGCACGTTCGGCCAGGCCCGAGGGGAAACAAAAGGAACGGGGCCCTGGCGACGCCGGGTGGGCGATTGATCCAGTTTCCTTTGGCGGAATAAACTCATCTTGCAGAATAAATTCATCACCTTCGTCTGGAAGATGCATTGTTTGCCAATGCGTCGGCGTGATCTCGCTTGGCTCGCCATTTTTCTTAACCCACCCACGCCCCTCAGCCGACCATTGAGCAGATTCGAAGCGTCCGCTTACGTCATCCTCAAGAATGACGAATGTTCCATCCTTTGGAGCGGTGTCGATCACGCGGCGCATGCAAAAGACGCCTATTCGATGCGGTTATCCAACTTTTTTAAAAGGACTTCGCCAATGCACAGATTCTACTCCACCCCACCAAAGGCCTCAAGAAATAGTCATTTAGGTTTTTGGCGGTAGTCCGGCCGCGCACGGCGGCGGGCACCTACCAGGTGCGCGCGTCATTGCCGCAGGCCGAACTTGTCTGCCACAGCAGCCGTTTTCAGGCGGCTGAAGGAGTCAAATCCGTATTTTTGCGGGTCAACGTTAACTCCCGTGCCAAAGCAGACCACGCGCTTATGCGCGTGGACGCCCAGTGACTGCGCCAGAGCTCTTTCGGCCTCGGTTATCGCCGCGTCCGTTGAGGGGAGCCAACTGTTGTCACTGCTGGCGCTGGTGCTAACCAGACAGGTTAATCCATCTGCAATTTGGCGATCCGAATACCAGCGTAGCGCCGGCTCCGACCTCTCGAACAACCGCGTGAAGCGCCGGTCAGAAGTCCCACCAATCGCGCGCATGGTCAAAAACCAGGCGGCCCGTTGGATCCGCACCTCGTGGCCAAAGGCGCGCGCCATCGCGCAGGCGGTGGAGCGGGCGTCCTGCGTTACTAAGGCGACGGAGCTGGTGCGCCCGCTGCTGCCGTTTCCCGAATTGCTCGATCGGGAAAACGCCCTGCGCAAGGCGTTGGCAGGGCAGGTCCAGGCAAGGACCATGTCTCTGCTCGAGCGAAACGTGCAGGTCCAGAAGCTTCATTCGCAGCTGCTCGAGGAAGAACGCAGCAGGCTATCGGGCTCGCCCGCGGACGCGAGCATGCCGCCGCTGGCGGTCACGCAGTGGCGGCAATCCAATGGGGAGAGTTGCGGCCGGCTCGGAGGGGATTCCGGGACCTGCTACTGAGAGTCCGACGCTGTCACCGTATTCGCACGGAGTAGCGAAGTTGAAGTGCCGCGAAATGTCGAAAGTCCTTCAATTTAAGGGGTTTCGTGCGTCGTCGTCGGAGCGCCTTGCCGAGGAGAAGGTGCGCGCCGCTACGCCAGTAGGGTTAATAAACGATTACCAATCGACAGGTTTCTCGCAACGGATTATAAGAAAATCCTAGTTGGCACCGGATTTTGCCCCCCGCCAACATATTGCGTAAATTTACTCGTAAAAGGGATATTTTCCTATGTTGAAACTCTACATCCAGACCACCGAAGCCTTCAAGCGCCTGCGTACGGATGCGGACGGCGTTGTGTCGTTCGAGTACGTGATCGTCGCCGCTTGCATCGTCGCCGCCGTCTCTGCTGCCTTCGGTACGGGTACCGCCAGCGGCATCGGCTCGGTTCTGAACGCCTCGATCACCACGATCGCGAGCAAGGTCGCCACCGCAGTCTCCGCTTAACTCCGGATGTTGAGTGCTGTTGGCAGATTCTTGCTGTCAACAGCGGTCAACCGGATTGCGATGTGCGCGAGCCTTAAGGAGGCTTTCTCCTATGTTGCAGTCATACATCAAGATCACAGAAGGATTGAAGCGTCTGCGCACGGACAAGGACGGCGTTGTGTCGTTCGAGTACGTGATCGTCGCCGCCTGCATCGTCGCCGCCGTTTCCGCGGCGTTCGGTACGGGTACTGCGAGCGGCATCGGTAGTGTTCTGACCACCGCGCTCACTTCGATCGGCACCGCGGTTGCCAACGCGGTTAGCGCTTAAGTCCAGAGGGACGGCGCTCCGGAGGGGGGCATTATTTTGTGCCCCCCGCCATTTTTCTAAGGCGATTATTTCATGAATTGGATTGCGTCCACGACCTTGTGTCTGGAAATCGCGTTGTTGTTGTATGTCGCAACGATCGATATCGCGACACGGTTGATCCGAAACGAAATTTGTCTGGCGCTGGCGTTCCTTGGGATCGTCGGCCAATTGGCCAGTCCGATGCAGATCGGCCAGTCGCTGATCGTTGCCGCAATCCTGTTCCTGGTGCTCTTCGTGATCTATCTGCGCGGAGCGATCGGCGGCGGCGACGTCAAGCTGCTGGTTGCCCTGGCGATCGGTCTGCCGCTGACCGGCGTGATTGAACTGTTGACGGCAACTGCACTGGCCGGTGGCGTTCTGGCCGCGGTGCATCTGATGATGCGCCGTCTGCCACAACCGAAGCTGGCGCCCGCCGGATCATCGCTGATGCGCCGGGTCTACGCGGTCGAGCGCTGGCGCCATTTGCGACATGCACCGCTGCCCTACGGGGTCGCCATCGCATGCGGCGGTATCTGGGCCATTTTGAGCAAAGGAATTTGACATGTCGTCCGCTCTCCGTGTCTCGATCATCATGGTGCTGCTGCTTGCGGCTACGGCGCTTGGAATGATCGCCTACAGCATGAACCGACCCGCAGACCCGGTCGTTGCGCAGGCAGTCGAAGAGAAGCCTGCGCCTGTGCCTGCGGCCGCGACGGTCGGCTTCTTTGTCGCGACACGCCCGCTTTCGAAGGGAACGCTGGCGCGGGAGGAAGACTTCGCGGTGCGCCAGACGGCACCGAACCGTGTCCCCGCGGGCGCGATCCTCGAAACGCCTGACTCCAAGGCCGGGCTGCCCGGTTCGCTGGTTCGCAAGTTCGTCGACGCCGGCAGCGCCATTACACTGGACGACATCCTGCGTCCGAAGGATCGCGGCTTCCTTGCCAGCGTCCTCGCGCCGGACAGCCGCGCCATCAGCATCAAGGTCGACGAGGAGACCGGTGTGTCCGGTCTGATCAGGCCGGGCGACAATGTCGACGTGGTGCTGACCCAGGTGTTCGAGAAGGCCGCTCCGGTGAAGCGTGCCGTCAGCGAAACCGTTCTGTCCAACGTGCGCGTGATCGCGATCGACCAGGAGATTGCGCAAGGCGGGCGTCCGATCACCAATGCCGTCCCGGGCAAGACGGCGCAGACCGTGTCCTTGGAGCTCAAGCCGGATCAGGTCAAGAAGGTGGCCGTCGCAAAGCAGCTCGGAACGCTGTCGCTCGTCATCCGCGCTGCGGCCGAGCAGTGGGACAAGGCCGACACAAGCGTAACGTCCAGCTGCGATGTATCGCCGGAGCTGGCGCGCCAGAGTGCAGTTGCCGGCCAGAGCACGATGGTCGCGATCTATACCGGCAGCGAGGTCAAGCAATACTCGGTCAGGAAGCAGGATTTGGACGACGACGCCCGCGCGGGCTGCGAGGTGCCGTCCGAGCTCGATCGTCAGACCACAGCGGCAGCGAGTGACGTCGGCAAGGCACCGGAGAAACGTTGATGAGTGCGAACATGGCAGTGGTGGAACAACCCGATGAGACGACGTCTCTTGTCGCGCGCAACCGCATCGTCTGCTTCGTCAACGACGAGCTGAGCGCGGCGGCCCTTCGCAAGGGTCTCGACGGCAGCAACCTGGTGATCCGGCGCGGCACCATCCGTCATGCGACACGCATGCTCGAGACCGACACCGATCTGTACGCGCTGGTGACCGACATCAGCGGGATCGATGATCCCTTCACCGAACTGGAACGCCTCGCCAGTGTCTGTCCGCCCGATGTGAAGGTGGCCCTGATTGGAGACAACAGGGAGATCGTCTTCTACCGCGAGCTGATGGAGATCGGCCTTACTGAATACCTGCCGACGCCGATCACCAGGGATATGGTGCTCGACCAGCTGCGTCCCAAGCTGATCGGCGACGCCGCGCCGGCCCAGAATGACCGCGGCGGGCACGTGGTGTCGATCTGTGGCGCGCAGGGCGGCGCCGGCGCGACCAGCGTCGCGATCAACCTCGCGCTGCAACTGGCTGAAACCACCAAGGCGAAGGTGGCGCTGCTCGACCTGCATCTGCAGGGCGGCGAGACCGCGGTGATGCTGGGCGTTCGCCCTGGACCCGGCCTCCGCATCGCTCTTGAAAACCCGATGCGGGCCGACACGCTGTTTCTCGAGCGGGCGGCGATCGAGGTGAATGATCGGGTTTGCCTGATTTCCGGCGACGAGGAGCTCGATGCGAAGCTCGACATCACCGAAGCTGGCGTGCGGCACGTGCTGGGCCTGCTCCGTCAGCGGTTCAACTACGTCGTTGTCGATGTGCCGGTGCCGTTCCCGGCATCGATCTATCCGGTCATTCAGATGTCCCGTCATGTGCTGGTGCTGTTGGAGGCCGAAGTAACCGGCCTGCGCAATGCCCACGCGCTGCGCAACGCCGTCACCAACATCGCGGGCAAGGATCGCGTGTTTACCCTGCTCAACCGTGCCGACCGCGCCGGCGGTCTGCCGAGGGCGACGATCGTCAAGGCGCTGGGCGCTGAGCCGGACATGATCATCCCGGATCTCGGCAAGGGAATGACCCAGGCGGTCAATCTCGGCGTTCCGGCTCTCAAGCACGTATCCGGGCTGCGGCGTCACCTCGCTCCGATCGTACGGGAAATCACCGGCGTTGGTGCCAAGAAAAAGGCCGGGTGGAAGAGGTGGCTCGGGCTATGAAAAAGTTCGGCAGGCGCGCAGACGAAATGCCAGTGCGGATGCCCGCAGCGGTGCCGGACGCCCCGGCGGCGGCACCAAGCGCGCGGCCGGTGCCGCCGCCGTTGCCGCCGGCGGAGCCGAGCGTGGCGTCACCGGCGTCCAGCCTGTTTGCATCGGCGCCGAAGCATGAAGAACCTGCGACCCACCATCCGGTGATGTCGGCATCCCTGCGCGAACGGGTCATCGAGCAGATCGAGCCGTCGGTGGCCGCGACCGTTCCCCGCGACGTCCTGCGGCGGCAGATCGAGGAAATCATCCACGGCATCGCCAACCAGGAGCGGCTGGAGCTGTCGGGCCGCGAGCAGCTCTTCCTGGCGGAGGAGATCGCGGACGACATGACCGGCTACGGGCCGCTGCGTCCGCTTCTGCTCGATGAGACGATCAACGACATCATGATCAACGGGCCGAGCAACGTCTATGTCGAGCGGGCCGGCAAGCTGGAGCGGGTTGCGGTCCGGTTTCGCGACAATGACCATATCGCCTCCGTCGCACAGAAAATCGCTTCGCAGGTCGGCCGGCGGGTGGATGAATCCAGCCCGATGGTCGACTGCCGTCTGCCGGACGGCAGCCGCGTCAACATCATCCTGCCGCCGCTGGCGATTCATAGCCCCTGCATCTCGATCCGAAAATTTCCGAACCGGCGTCTCAACATCGCCGGGATGATCGAAAACGGCTCGATGACCGCCGCGCTCGGACAGCTGCTGGAGATCGCCTCCCGCTGCCGGCTCAATGTCCTGGTCTCCGGAGGCACCGGTTCCGGCAAGACGACGCTGCTGAACGCCTTGAGTCAGTTCATCGACCATAGCGAGCGCATCGTCACGATCGAGGACGCGGCGGAGCTGCAGCTTCAGCAGCCGCACGTGATCAGCCTGGAGACCCGTCCGGCCAGCCTCGAGGGCACCGGCCAGGTGACGCAGCGCGACCTTCTGTGGAACGCACTTCGTATGCGTCCGGACCGCATCGTCGTCGGTGAGGTGCGCGGCGCCGAGGCGTTCGACATGCTGCAGGCGATGAACACCGGCCATGATGGATCGATCTCCACCGTGCACGCCAACAGCACCCGCGATGCTCTGACCCGCGTGGAGAACATGGTGCAGATGGGGCAGGTCAATCTGCCATCGCGCGCGATTCGCTCTCAGATCGTCGCCGCCCTGGATCTGATCGTGCAAGTCGAGCGCATGCGCGACGGCCAGCGCCGCATCGTGCAGATCAGCGAGGTGATCGGCCTCGAAGGCGAGGTGATCACCACCAACGACATCGCGTTGTTCGAGTACAAGGACGAGGATGTCCAGGGGCGGATATCCGGCACGTACCGCTCCACCAATGCGGTTCCGAAGTTCAAGAGCCGCCTCGTCTATTACGGGCTCGATCGGGCCTGGGCAGAAGCGATGAGGCACATCTGATGTCGACGCCCTTGATCATCGTTCTGGTGCTTCTGTTGTGTGCTGGGGCAAACACGCTTTGGCTCGACGCACGACAGCGACGAATGGAGCGCCAGCTTGAGATCGCTCTGCCGACGGCTGAAGCAGCAGCCTTGGTGTCCATCCGTCGCGCAGCCAAGACGTCGCGTTGGCGTGCGCTCCAGCGGTTCGCCAATTATCGCCCTGATATGGTGTACGTCGTACGGCCGGTCTATGTGCTGCTTGCAGGGGGAATGGCAGCGGCAGGAATTCTCTACGTCAATGGATTCCTGAGGTTCCCTGGCTCCTATGGAGCCATTGCGGCTGTCGGCGTCGCCATCCTGGTCGTGCGCGGTCTGTTCGGATGGCAGCAACAACGCTTTGCAAATCAGCTCTTCCAGCAGCTTCCCGATGCGGTCCAGCTGGTGACGAGCACTGTCCGGTCCGGACTGCCCGTCCACGAAGCATTTCGCACCATCGCCCGCGAGATGCCACAACCGACATCCGGGCAATTTGCCATCGTCTGTAGCGAACTGAACCTGGGCCGGTCGCCCGAGGAAGCCGTCGAGGAGATCTATCAGCGAACGCAGGTGTCGGAATATGCGATGTTTGCGGTAACCCTCGCGGTGCAATTGAAGACCGGCGGCAGCCTGGCCGAGACGCTGCAGACGTTGGGCGAGACCGTGAGTCAGCGGGTTGCGCTGGCGGCCCGTGCGAAGGCTTTGGCGGGAGAGGTCATCTTTTCATCGCGTGCGCTTACCTGTGCGCCGGTCGTGATCGGCGGGCTGCTTTATCTGATCAATCCGCAGTCGGTCGATCTGCTGTTGTTCGATCCGCAAGGAAACGTGCTTCTCGCTTATGCGGCGTGCTCGGTCCTGATCGGGCATTTCGTGATCCGTTGGATGGTCAGAAGGGAAACCACCCTATGACGGCTGTTCTCGGTTTTGCCACGCTTGCCGTCGCACTCGCGGCCGCGACCTTCCTGCTGGTCATTCGCGAGATACATCTCCGCACCTTGGACACGCGGGTCTCGAATGCCGTGCTGGGCATCTCCGATCGATCGAATTCGAGGGATCTGATCGGCTGGCTTTCATCGGTCGGCATGCGCTACAGGCGCTACTACGCCCAGGAGAATCTCGACCAGCTGAGGATGGTTCTTCAGTCGGCAGGGTTCAATCACTATCGAACCCTGCCGATCTGGATCGGCTTCAAGACGGTCAGCACATTTGCGTTGCCGTTCGCGGCTTTCTCTATTTCGCAGATTCTTGGGCGGCCGTTCACCGACGTGATGATCTTCACGCTGCTTGGCCTGGCGTTTGGAATCATGATCCCGCGCCTGATCTTGCTGGTCGTGAAGCGACGCTTCGATGCCGCGATCCGGCTCGGCACGCCCGACACCATCGATCTGCTTGTGGTTTGCAGCGAGGCCGGCATGGGCCTGGAGAGCGCGATCGAGCGTGTCGCAGAGGAGATGCGGGAGACCAATCCCGCCATCACCCACGTGCTGCGCGGTCTTCTCGATGATCTCCGGATCCTGCCGAACCGTGCCGACGCCTTCGAGAAGCTCGCTTCCACGTCGGAAGGTCTTCGTCGTTTCGGCACCATGGTCAGCCAGAGCCTGCAATATGGCACGCCGCTCAGTCAGGCGCTACGCAGCATCGCAGTCGACCTGCGCCGGGAACGCATCACCAAGCTCGAGGAGCGGGCGCACAAATTGGGCGCCAAGCTGACCGTTCCGATGGTGCTGTTCCTGCTTCCTGCGATGTTCGTCATTCTGGGCGGAAGCCCGTTCCTTCATTTGATCCGTACATTCTCCAACCTCGGCAATTGAGCCATGAGCGCAGCTGCAATGAGTCTTTCGACGAACCTGGCCTACGATCGGGCGACCCGATTCCTGGGCAGCGCATGGTTCCTTCTGTTGGGACTTGCCGTGACGACCAACCTCGCGAAGACGGGGGTGCCTTGGCCGTCGCTCGTCTCGAATTTCCTTGTCGCGGTGTTTTACCTGATGCTGGCGCTGCTGATCCTGATCCGCGGGCCCGCAAAGGCGCAGGCCGAAGGCCTGCTGCCGAGGGTTGCCGCGTTCGTCGGCACATACTGGCCATGGACGATCACGTTTTTCGAGAAGACCGAGGGCGCATTGCCGAACCTGTTGTCCGCGGTTTTCGTGCTGACCGGCATGATCATGATCCTCGTGACCGTTCGTCATCTCGGACGATCGTTCAGCCTGGTGCCGCAGGCGCGTTCGGTGGTGCAAACCGGGCCGTACCGGTGGATCAAGCATCCGCTCTATCTGTCGGAAGAGATCGTGTTCCTTGGCGTCGTGCTGCAGCATCTGAGCTGGATGACCGTGGGCCTGCTGATTCTGCACATCTGCATCCAGGTCTGGCGAATTCACTACGAGGAGGACGTGCTTCGGCGCACGCTTCCTGAATACTCCAGCTACGAAGCTTCGCGCTGGAGATTGGTTCCCTATGTCTGGTGAGCGGCCATGCAGAGCTGGAAAAGCCGTGTGAGCGGCAAGCGTTCCCTGATCGCGGATCGACGCGGCGCCGTCGCGTTCGAGATGCTGTTCGTTTTCGCTTTCCTGTTCCTGGTTATTCTGCTGCCGCTTGCCGATCTTGCGCTGGCGGGCTTCCAATACATCCAGGCGCTCGCGGCGCTGCGCGGGTTCGGACAGTCCATCCAGTACTCCCCGCCGGGCGACGTCACGAACGCGTCCAGCTGGGCGGCGGCCGCGCTCGCCAAGTCCGATTCCCGTTATCCGATTCCCAGCATCCAGCTGATCTGCGGCGAGAGCAATGCGGTCTGCGACTCGACAAATTCTGATGCTTCGCAGCCGAAGTACTACGTGTATTCAACGACGATCACGCTGGCGCCGATGGTGTTGAGGTCGGCGATTTGCACCAGCACCAATAGCAATCCTTGTTCGTTCACGCTGACCTATTCGGAACGGTTTCAATGAGGTGGTCCATGCGTAACATGCTTCATTGCCGTCGCGGCTCAGCCGCGTTCGCAACCGTGATTGCGTTGATCCCGTTGATCGGAATGATGGCGCTCGGCGGTGAGGCCGGATCCTGGTATGTCACCCAGCAACGCGCCCAGGGTGCGGCTGATGCGGCGGCCTACGCCGGTGCCTTGCGGCTCGCGTGCGACAGCGCTCCGCAGCCGGGCACGAGCTGCAACACCACCCAGACATATGATTACCGCGGCAAGCAGGCGGCGGCCCAGAATACGTTCTGCAATTCCGGCGACACGGCCTATCCCGGCTCCAGATGTGTGGCGACCAGCGGCGTCACGCGGACAGTCCAGGTCGCCTCGCTGACGTCGTGGAACGGGGTAGCGGGGACTTACGTTCAGGCCACCATCAGCCAGCAGCAGCCGGGATATTTGGCTCAGGTGCTGGGCTTGTCGACGGTCACTATCGCCGCAACGGCAGTTGCGCGAATTGATAGCTTGGCGAAACCTCCGTGCGTGCTGGCTCTGAAGGATCCGGTCACCTTTCAGGGTAGCCCCACCGTGTCGTCGGCGACGTGCGGTATTTCGTCGGACAGCAGCGCGTCGAACGCGATCGGCTTCGTCGGCAATTCCGGCATCCAGGTAAATGCGCCGAGCTACACGGTCGGCGGCTGCTCCCAGACGGGGGGAAGCCAATGCACGGGCGTGCTGACTTACCAGCAACCGATCCCCGATCCATTAAGTGCCGTGAACACGGCGCTGACCGCGTTGAAGACGTCTGATTTTCCGAGTGGTTCGTGCAGCGGCTCGACAGCCGTTTCGTATGAGACAGGTGCCTGTTACAACAAGGGCAGTCCCACGCTCCCGTCCGCGCTGAGCGGCACCTATTACATTACCGGAAACGTCAAGATCAACGGCAGTCCGACCATTACAGGAACTGCTACCCTGATCTTCTTCGGAGGCGGATCGCTCACGATCACCGGCAGCCCAACGATCCAGATTACGGCGGTGAAGTCGCCGGCAGGCCCATCGGTCTTGTCATCGACGGTGAAGGCGCTGATGACTGACCTTCTCATCTATGACAATGAGGCCTATTCGAAGCAGGGCGTCAACATCTCTGGCAGTTCCAGCAGCTACTTCAATGGCACGGTTTACGTACCAAATACGCCTGTCACTTACGGAGGCAACAGCTCGTCGAGTGCCCCGGCTACCGGTTGTTACCAGGTCATAGCCTACGCGGTGAATTTCCAAGGCAATACGACCCTGGACAACAGTAAGTGTACGTCGGATGGGGCAGCAAAGCCCAACGTTCAAAGCGTGCGCTTGGTGCAGTGATGAAAAGGCTCGATCAGCGCGGGGTGGCGGCTCTCGAGTTCTGTCTCATCGCCGTGCCCTTGTTCACCCTGATCTTCGCTATCTTTGATTTCGGACGATACGCGATCACGATGCAATCGTTGCGCCTGCTTGCGGATGCCGGCGCCCGGGCGAACATGATCAGCTGCTACACGCCCGCTGTGCTGGCGGCCAATTCACCATCCACTTGCACCGGTGACTATCTAACGCTTGCACAGAAGCAGGCCGTTGCTCCCTTCCTGTACGGCGCCAGTCTCACGCCGACGGTGACCACGACGGCGGGCGCCTCGGCGCTGACGGTGACGGCGTCGGTGTCTTTCTCGATGATCATGCCGATCTGGGGCACGTCCCTCAACTCGCCGAGCGTGTCGACCACAATTCCGTTCTGAGGAGAGTCCGATTCGGCGAGGCTGATCGGTGGCGCCGGCTTGGGCGGCCGCCAGGCCGGCTCGGCCCGTGGGCGGGCCGAGAAATAGCTCAACCGGACCACGGAAGTGGTGCGCGCTGGCAACATCGGGGAGTTTTCTCCGGGGTTGCCGCGGCCGGGCGGACCTCTTTCCTTGCAATCGAGGCGCGGGGCAGGGGATGATCCCAGAGCCGCCATTAGCGGCCTTGCGACCCGGGTGAGTGCCCGGTGCGCCGGGAATCGGAATTTTGCGAGTAACGATTTGTAGTCGGACAGACTGTAAGCTCTACGGCGTGGTGGACGAACGGGAGTGATCGGGACGCCGAGGTCGTAGGTTTACGGGGATCGTCGCGGAGATGCGGCGAAGGGGATTGGCATGATGGGAAGTCGCGTTTCGGTCGATGCGGGACTTGGGCTGGTTGCCTTGAGCGCGATGGCGTTTGGCGCTGCGATCGCCCTGTTCCATTTCACCGATCCTGCTGTCGCCGCGGACCGGCGGGCGCCGTCGTCCAGCGGCGTGTTCGTCAGCGAGATGAGCGACGTCCAGCGCGTCAAGGTCACGATCAACAAGTCGCGCACCTTCAGGGTCGATACGGCGTTCTCGTCGATCGTCGCGGGCTCGCCCGATATCGCCGACGTGAAGTCGCTGAGCGACCATCTCATCTACGTCCAGGGCAGGAAGACCGGCACCACCAACGTCATCCTGTTCGACAGTTCGATGAAGCAGATCGGCATCCTCGATGTCGAGGTGACGCTCGATATCGGCAATTTGCAGCAGAACATCCAGTCAGGCACCGGCACACGCGGCATTCGCGTGTCCTCCTCCGAAGGGCAGGTTGTGCTGAGCGGAATGGCCGCCGATGCCGTCGCCGCCGAGCGGGCGATGACGATTGCCCAGGGCAGCGTTCCCAAGGACGCCATCGTGGTCAATGCCATGAGCGTTGCGGCGCCGCAGCAGGTCATGCTCGAGGTGCGCTTCCTTGAGGTCAGCCGCGAGGCGGGACGCGATCTCGGTGTGAACCTTTATGCGGCGAACGCCAACGGTACTAATGTTGGCAATACCGGCCTCGGCGGATTTACCGGTATAGGTCGAGTGCCGATCGGCGGCGTCACTCACACCAATCCAACGGGCAATATCAACCGAATTGATCCCAACATTGCCGTAGGGTCGACGCCCACTGGCAGCCTTCCGGTGCTTCAGACGGTGGGATCGCTTATTGGTTCCGCCGGCGGCGTGGCTGCGCCCCCGTTCGGAAGCTTGTTGACGAGCATTCTTCGAACCAGCAACGGCAGTTCAGTAGACCTTCTGATTACCGCACTGGAAACCAAAGGGCTGGCCCGCCGGCTAGCGGAGCCGAATTTGACCACGCTTTCGGGCGATGCCGCGCGATTCCTGGCAGGAGGCGAGATCCCGGTGCCGGTCGCCTCGTCGCCGGTCCCGGGCGCACTGCCAACCGTGAGCATCGACTACAAGAAGTTCGGCGTCGAACTGGCCTTCGTGCCAACCGTGCTGTCGCGCGGAGTGATTAATCTCCGCGTCGAGCCCTCGGTCAGCGAGCTCGATTTTACCAACGCGGTGAGCATCGCCGGAACGACGATCCCGGCGCTGACCCGCCGTGACGCACGCACCACGGTCGAGTTGCGCGACGGCCAGAGCTTTGCCATCGCCGGCCTCTTGCAGACCCGCAACCGGCAGGACGTCTCGCAACTGCCCTGGATCGGCTCGGTACCTGTGATCGGAACCCTGTTCAGCAGCAAGTCGTACCAGCAGCAGGAGACCGACCTCGTCATCATCGTGACGCCGCGCCTGGTCGCGCCGGCGGCACCCGGTCAGCAGCTGGCATCGCCGCTCGATTCCCGCCTGCCGGCCAATGACGTCGACTTCTTCCTCAATGGCCAGATGGAAGTGCGCAAGCGTTACGACGACTACGTCAATTCCGGCGGCGACGTGAAGGGACCCTATGGTCACATCATCGCGCCAAACGCTGTTGTTCCGGCTCCGCCACCGGCTGTCAGTGCGAACCAGCCGGTCGTGAAGACCTTGAACTAGGGGAGGCGAGAGATGACCATCCGATATCTGGCTTTGCTCGCACCCTTCCTGCTCGGCGGCTGCTACGGCCTTTACGGACATGACGAGATGGACCGCTACGTGCAGCGTTCCGACACCATCACGATGAGCGCCGGCAACGCCAAAGAGGTCAACGCCGTTACGCACACGATCCATCCGTGGCCGGCCTATGTCGGCGATCGCAGGATCGCGTATGACGCGCGGCGTACAAACGGTGCCGTGCAGCGCTATGGCACCACGACCCGGCCGGTGGATCAGTTGCCTGATATACCCGAACCGACCAAGGCGATGGGCCAGCCGCCGCCCGTCACCACCATTCAGAACGTCAACACGACCGGATTGGGCGCAGGGACCGGAGGATCGGTGGCCGTCGGGGTCGGAGGCGGCGGCAGGTAATGTCCTTTTGGCGTCGGCCAAGTGCCGGGGCGGGGATTCGGAAGGGAAGTGCGACGTTAGGTTTCGGCGGACCTCGGTATTTCGGTCGTGCCGTCTGTTTTCGTAGGTAGTTTTGCGATGGATCTTCGAATGGTGCGGGGGATGCGCTGGACTTGGGGAACGGGGCGAGGATTGCATCGCCTCGCGCCGGCGTTGATCTGTTGCGGCTTGGCGACCGGCCTTGGGGCCTGTGACTACACGACGCGGGAAGCTGCGATCGTCGCGCCCGTGGATCCGCCGGGCGGTGACCCCGTGCAGGAGCCGACCGACGTCAAATACTATCCCTCCGACGAACCGGTGCGGATGGGACTCGAGCACTACAACCGCGGCAATTACGGAATCTCGCAGCGCTATTTCAAGGAGGCGGTCGAGAAGGCGCCGAAGGACGTGACGGCCTGGGTCGGCCTCGCGGCGAGCTATGACAAGTTGCGCCGCTTCGATCTTGCCGATCAGGCCTATGCGCAGGCGATCCGGCTTGGCGGCGAGACCGTCCAGATCCTCAACGATCAGGGCTACTCCCTCATGCTGCGCGGCAATCTGAGCGGCGCGCGGCGGAAGTTCGAGAAGGCGTATTCGCTCGATCCGGGCAACCCTGTCATCGCCAACAACCTCGAGCTTCTCAACGGCAGCCGGAAGTTCATCGAGCGTCCGCCGAATAATCAGCCGTAGGTTGACAGCGGTTCATGAGCCTCTGCACGATTTTAGAGGTATGATAATACCCAATTTTTCCCGACGCGTCGAGTTGCCGGGTCCGCCGGCTCCTTTGCATGGGGTTGTTTTCGATATTTTGGCAGCTCGCTCCTGCGACTTGACCTCGCCACGATCTAGTTCGGCATCAGCACGGCATCGACGCGGCGGCTGTTTCGTGTGCTGATGATGATGGCACCGTTGCGGGTCGCAAATCTCGCGCCGACAAGGCGCGGCAGCTTTTCCGTGAGCGATGAAGGCAGCGGAATCATTCCGCCGGTGATGGGATCGCCGACATTGATCGGCGCGACAGCTGCGCCGGCCGAAGGCGCTGCCTTGATGTACTCCCTTATCAACTGAATCTCTTCACGCGAGAGGCTGAGCGCGGCCTGCTCGCCTGCGCTGTCAGTCAGCTTCTTTTCCGCCTCGGCCTTGTTTTGCGCATCTTCCTGCTGGGCGGCATCGCGTTTTGCGACTTCGACCTGTTCGAGTCTGGCGAGGCGTTCCCTCAGCGGCGCGATTTCCCGCCGCAACGCGGCAATGTCCGACTTCAGCGAAGAGAGCTGACCAAGCGCGATCGCGGCGGCAACGCAAGCGACGACCGAGATCAGGCTGAGGCACGCCACCGCCAGCCCCGTCAATCCGCCTCGACGATCGGCACGACGATCCGGGACATCCTCCGCGGATCGCCGTCGCCGCGCGGCGGCGAATTTGGGCATGGTCGTGCCGAGCAAGCTGACCAGACCGGATAGCCGCGAAGCCGTTCGGTTCGTCGCTTGAAACGAGCCGAATGCAGGCGCAGGGATGATCGGAGAGTCCCCCGAGGGGATGTCGGGAGCAGTGGTCGAACGGCCCTCGCCGGATGGCTGGCGGTCGTCGCGGTCCTCGCGCGTCATGCCGGGGAGCTCGAGATCAACGTTGTCGGGACGGTCGATCGCGGTGTCCGCACCTGGATGGCGCGTGTCGGCTGCAACAGCGTCCAATTGTTCCGTTTCCTGTGGATCGAGTCTTTGCTCGATGCGGGCGGTTTCAAGCGAGCGCCACAGCGAGAGTCCCGAATCGGTGATCTGCAGGCCCGCATCGTTGATCGATGCCCATCCCGATTGGAAGACGTCGGCGTCGCCAAGCTCGGACGGCCGCTTCGACTGCGCGGCTTCATCGCCGGCCGCGATCATGCGCTTGACCTCGCGGCTGACCTCGTCGATCGCGATCCGCTCCCCGGGCCTTGCGGCCAGCACACTCAGGATCGCCAGATTGAACCTCATGCGGCGCCTCGCGATGCCCCATCAACCGGCCGTGCGGTCGTTCCTCTCCCGTCAGGCGACGTGCAAGCCTCAGCGGGGTCGAAGCGGATCAATCATGCCGGCATGGACGTCGGTCAGTCAGGGAGTCGAGCAAGTGTACCGGCTCCCCAAGGGGCAAACAATCCGGCACCAGACCTACGACAGATGGATAAGTCGGCCCGCAAACGCGACGCGTCGGGATCACGTTCGCTGCGCGCCTCAGAGAAACTCGCGAAGCCTGGAGAGCTCGATCACATGCTCGGGTGACAGCACGTCGGGGACGAGGGGAGGCTGCGACTTGGTCCGGATCTCGTAAAGATGTCGCGTCTTCTCGGGCTTGCCCATGAAATCTCGAATGCATTGGTCGAGCGTTCCGTTGACGACCATATAGGGCGCGCGATCCTCTCGCCTCGAGTTGTTGAGCGAAGGCCATTTGTAAAGGTGGGCCGCAGCTTGGAAGTCCACCTGATGAGATTGGTCGGTCATTGCAAAATATCTAGCCGAAAAAGCCCTGCGCGGCAAAGTCAGCCAGCTGATGGGTGAGCTGGTGCGGCAATACGCGCAAGCTGCGTGCGGTCGTCCATCGCAGAAGCCGCCGTCATGCATCTCGAACGATCCGCTGACGTGCGTCGCGTCAATGCCTCGCAGCAACTCCCACTTCGATCTCCCGCGGGCCGAGACCGGGGGCGATGTGGCGAAGGCGGCTGAAGGAAGTGCCGGCAGACCCCCTCGCGCGGCAAGCGCGCGCGGTGGCAACTCGCGTTGACGCCTAGCGTCGTTTGCGGCGCCAGCGGCCGCGGCGACGTGCTGGATTGACTCGATTCCAGAATGTTCCTATTTTGTTCTATTGTCAATTTCCACGTCCGGAGACGGGCGGCTTCGGTCAGGTCAGGGATGAACGGGTCGAGATGGCAGCCGCAGCCACCATCCTTCATGCGGACCTCGACGCATTCTACGCATCGGTCGAGCAACTGCTCGAGCCGTCGCTGCGCGGCAAGCCGATCGCAGTCGGGGGCGGGGTTGTGCTTGCGGCGTCCTATGAGGCCAAGGCCTTCGGGGTGCATGGCGGCATGTCGGGGCGGGAAGCCCGCCAACTGTGCCCGCAACTTGTTTTCGTCGGCGGCCATTTCAGCGACTACCAGCGGCTGGGTGACGCGGCCATCGAGGTGATCGGCGATTTCACGCCGCTGGTCGAGCGAATTTCGATCGACGAGGCGTTTGCGGATGTTGCCGGCTGCACGCACCTGTTCGGAACGCCTGCCGAGATAGCCGCGTCGATCCGGTGGCGCGTGCGCACCGAGCTCGGCCTTCCGATCTCGGTCGGCGTCGCCCGCACCAAGCATCTGGCGAAGATCGCCTCGCAGGTCGCAAAGCCCGACGGACTTGTCGTCGTTGATCCCACCGCCGAGCTAAGCTTTCTTCACGAACTGCCGGTTGAGTTGATGTGGGGGGTAGGGCCGGTCACCAGGACCCGGTTGGACGCGATCGGCGTTGCGACGATCGGTCAGCTCGCCAAACTGTCGGAACGGTCGCTGATGCACTTGCTCGGTCCGGCAGCGGGCGAGAAACTCGCCGCGCTGGCCTGGAATCGCGATCCGCGACAGCTCAAGCCACACCGGCGCGCGCGATCGGCAGGAGCACAATCGGCACTCGGCCGAAAGCCTGCGATCGAGCAAGTCATCCGGCCAACGTTGCTCCATCTCGCCGACCGCGTCGCCACGCGGCTTCGGGCGAAGTCACGGCCTGGACGAACCGTGACGGTGCGCGTCCGCTTCGCCGACCTGAAGTCGGTGACGCGCTCGATGACGCTCGATGCGCCGGTGTGCACGACCATCGTCCTGGCCCGGCTCGCCGAGAATCTGGTGCGCGCTGCCCTTGCCGACCATCCCGGCGAGAAGGTCATCTCGCTGTTGGCGATCTCGGTGTCGCATCTCGAGGAGCATTGGGATCTTGCGCTGGAGCTTCCACTCGGACTGGCGGATGAAGCGCTTCGCCCTGGAAGCCCGACAGGGATGGCCCGCTGGGCGGCGGACCGTGCGATCGACAAGATCCGCGAGCGCTTTGGCTGGGAGGCGATCGGATATGGTTCAGCCGCGCTGGAGGTGGTTCATTCGGTGCCCGATGCGTTTCGCAAGCTTGCCGAGAGAGAGCTCTAGCGCTCGCTGGTTCACGTACCTGTCACTGCATTAAGAAAAGGCAATTTGGAATCGCGCGCTTGTGAGTGGCGACCCCGCACCGCCGGCTTATTTTGAGCCTGCGGAGGGACAGCCATGAAGCACAGCGCCGAACTGATCCAGACGATGCGCGATGCGTTGGATGCGGTCATGACAAGCGTGCCGGCGGATCAATCCGTGTTCGGTCTCAAGGCCGCTGTTGCGGAATGCATCCTGCGAGCCGCAGCTCACGGCCAGACATCGTTCGACGGGCTCGTGACCTCAGCATCCGATCAGCTTCAGTCGATCATCTCGATGCTGACCTAGGCGATCGGGAGGCGTGCGACCATCGCTCGCACCATGCCGCGCGGAGCGCTGATGATGCAATCGCTCGGGCCGACGGTTCTCTCAGGGCAGCGATACGACCCGTAGATTGTTGGTCGTTCCCGCTTGTCCAAAGGGAATGCCGGCAACAACGACCAGCAGATCGCGGCTCGATGCAAACTGCTCTGCATGCGCGAATGCAGTTGCGCGCTCGACCATCTCCTCATGGCTCTGAACGTCGCCGGAAAGCACGCTGTGAGCGCCCCAAAGCAGGCACAGGCGACGCGACACTTCGCGGCTTGGGGTGATGGCGAGGATCGGGCGGCTCGGCCGCTTGCGCGCGACGCGTGCGGCCGTGGTGCCGCTCGAGGTGTAGGCCACGATGGCCGCGGCGTGAACGACGGAGGCGAGATCGGCCGCTGCCGTCGCCACGGCATGCGGTGGCGTCTGCTCTTCGCCGGGCTGGGTCGCCTCGACGATCGAGCGGTACATCTTGTGTTGCTCGGTGCTGCGGATGATGCGGTCCATCATCTCGACCGCCTCGCGCGGATATCGGCCTGTCGCGGACTCGGCCGACAGCATCACTGCGTCTGCGCCGTCATAGATGGCGGTCGCAACGTCGGAGACTTCCGCACGCGTCGGCGTAGGGGCGGCGACCATGGAGTCGAGCATTTGCGTGGCGACGATCACGGGCTTCACCGCGAGACGGCAGGCCCGCACCAGCTCCTTCTGGCGCCCCGGCACGTCCTCATGCGGGATTTCGACGCCGAGATCTCCCCGCGCAACCATGATGGCGTCGCACAACTGGATGATATCGTCGATCCGTTCGAGCGCTGCCGGCTTCTCGATCTTGGCCATCAGACCGGCGCGGTCCCCGATGAGGCCTCTCGCCTCGATGATGTCCGAGGGCTTCTGCACGAACGACAGCGCAACCCAATCCACGCCAAGTTTCAGGCCGAACTCCAGATCGAGGCGATCCTTCGCGGTCAGCGGTGAAAGATCGAGGACCGTCCCCGGCAGATTGACGCCCTTGTGATTCGAGATCGTGCCGCCGACGATCACCTTGGCTTCGATGAAATCGTCACCGAGCCCGGTAACGCGAACGCGGACCCTGCCGTCGTCGATCAGAAGGTCATGGCCAGGGGCAACGGCGGCAAAGATCTCCCGATGCGGGAGGGGAATTCCGGTTCGGTCGCCTTCCGATCCGGACAAAACGAACCGAATGGTCTCTCCGGCCACTGCGGCGATCTTTCCATCGCGCAAGGTGCCGACGCGGATCTTCGGACCCTGGAGGTCCATCAGGATGCCGATCGGTCGGCCGACTTCCTGTTCCAGCTTTCGGATCGCCGCGTGAATGCGTGCGTGGTCGCTCTGCGTTCCGTGACTGAAGTTCAGGCGGAATGTATCGACGCCCGCCAGCAGCAGCGCCTCGAGCATCTCGGGGGAACTGCTGGCGGGACCGACGGTTGCGACGATCTTGGCGCGTCGATGACGGCGCATGGGTCACCTCATTGCTGGCTTGATTCCCGGCTTGCCGGCTGCAATCAGCACGGCGCGGATATCGTTGACATTGGTAAGCGTTGGCCCGGTGCGTACGAGGTCTCCAAGGCGGTCGAAGAACGTATAGCTGTCATGGGCAGCCAGGTACGCCCGTGCGTCAAGCAGATTCGCGGCGGCGCGCCGCAGCGTATCCGGACCGATCAAAGCGCCAGCCGCATCTTCCGTTCCATCAATTCCATCGCTGTCGCCCGCAATGGCCCAGATATCGGACGCGCCGGACAGGGCGACGGCAAGCCCCAGCAGGAATTCGGTGTTGCGGCCGCCACGTCCCGCCGGCCCGCGCCCGATCGTAACCGTCGTTTCTCCTCCGGACAGCAGCACCGTGGGGGCGGGGCCTGGCTGCGCGCGCCTCGCGACTGATAGGGCGATGCCGGCCATCACGGTTCCGAGTTCCCGTGCCTCGCCCTCGATCGCGTCGCCAAGGATGATCGGCGTCAGGCCTTCGTCTCTGGCGGCGCTGGCCGCAGCGTCAAGCGCATGGAATGGAGCGGCAAGGATGCGGACATCGGCATCGATCTCGCCGGGTTTGGGCGTCTCGTCCGCCCGTTCAAGCACAAGCCGCGCCGCTTCCGGCAGGTCGATGGCAAACCGGCCAACGATCTCCAGCGCATCGGCTTTTGTGCTGCTGTCCGGCAGCGAGGGACCGGAGGCAATCGCGGCGGGATCGTCGCCGGGAATGTCTGAGATCACAAGGGTCGTGACGCGGGCGGGACGGGCAGCCAGCGCCAGCCGCCCGCCCTTGATCGCAGACAGATGTTTGCGGACAACGTTCATCTCGGCAATTGTCGCGCCGCTTGCAAGGAGTGCCCGATTGACCGCCTGCTTGTCGGCGAGAGTCATCGGAGATGCCGGAAGGGTCATCAGCGCCGAGCCACCGCCGGACATCAGCGCGATGACGAGATCGTCTGCTGAAAGCCCCTCGACGGCGCGCAGCATGCGAAGGGCAGCGGCCTTGCTCGTGTCATCCGGCACGGGGTGAGACGCTTCGAGCACTTCGATGCGGCCGGTTGGAACCGAATGGCCGTGGCGCGTGACGACGACACCCGAAAGATCGACGTCAGGCCATGCCGCGTCGAGGCCCGCCGCCATGGCCGCCGACGCCTTACCCGCGCCGACGACGATGCATCTGCCCTTCGGCTTTGCCGGCAGGGCGCTGGCGATCGTGATCCTCGGATCGGCGCTCGCGATGGCGGCGCCGAAGATTCGCCGCAGGGCGGTCCGAGCTCGCACATCCGTCCATTTGTCGCTCAATCGTTTGCGCTCCGGCCGATAAGTCTCTTGTTATGGCGCCTTCTCGAGACGGTCGTAAGACACGGGTGCCTCCAGTCGACCGCCTTCACCGGGAAAGACCTTCGCGCGAGCGGTTGCGGCGCTTGCCGTCGCTTCACTGCCGAGAATGAACGCGCGCCGCATCGGCTTGATCAGGAACAACGCGGTGAGGGCAGCGGTAGCATTGAGTGCAACCGCGACGATGAACACGGCCTGCCAGCCGAGCTGGGAAGAGATGATGCTCGCAAGCGGCACGAGCAGCGCTGCCGTGCCCTTCGCCGTGTAGAGCATGCCGTTGTTGGTGGTTGCGTATTTGGCGCCGAACGTGTCGCCCGCCGTCGCGGGAAACAGGCTGTAGATTTCGCCGAAGACGCCGAAATAGATCGCCGTGGCCAGCACGAAGACAACCGGAATGTGACCGTAGCTGGACAGCGTCAGCAACATCAGCGCCGCAGTCGCGAACGCGATAAACATCGTGTGCTCGCGGCCGATATTGTCGGAGACCCAGCCAAAGAGCGGACGGCCGAAACCATCGAAGACGCGATCGAGCGAGATGGCAAACGTCAGCGCCGCCATCTGGAAGCCCGCCAGGGTGACCGGCGTGTCCGCGATCTTGAAGTCATGGGCGATCGGCCCGATTTGCGCGGCGGTCATCAACCCGCCCGAAGCCACCATGACGAACACCAGGTACATGACCCAGAAGATCGGGGTGCGCAACACCTGGGGCGGGGTGTAGTCGATCGCGCTCTGCGGCAGATTGAGCCGCTTCTTCCTGGGCGCCTCGACGCCATCCGGCGGGCGGACGAACCAGGCCAGCAGGATGACGATGAGGCCTTGCCCGATCCCGAAGGTCAGGAAGGTGCTCTGGTAGCCGCTGGCGGCGATCATGTTGGCGATCGGTACGACGGTGAGGGCCGCACCGGCGCCAAACCCGGCGGCGGTTGCCCCTGCAGCCAGGCCGCGCCGGTCCGGAAACCATTTCAGCGCATTGCCGACGCAAGTGCCGTAGACGGCGCCGGCGCCAATGCCCGCGACGATTGCTGCCGCATAAAGCGTGACGAGAGATGAGGCGTATGAGTTCATGACCCAGGCCAACCCGATCATCAGCCCGCCGAACGTGATGACGATGCGGGGGCCGTATTTATCCACGAACCAGGCCTCCACCGGCACGAGCCATGTCTCCGTCATCACGAAAATCGTGAAGGCGAGCTGGATGGCTGGACGACCCCAGTGAAACTTCGCGTCGATCGGATCAACGAACAGTGTCCACCCATATTGCAGGTTGGCGATCATCGCCATGCAGACAATTCCGATCGCCAGCTGCAGCCAACGGAAGCCGCCGGCCGATGATGCCGGATTCGTGGAGATCATGTACGCTCCTAAGATCACTGTCGTTTGGGCCGGCTGCGTCGGGTGATCGTCCCGCCGCCGCCTACTGACGGAATTCGTTGGTCAACTCGCCGATTCCGTCGATCGCGACGGTGACCGTGTTGACAGGCTCCTTCATCACCCCGACGCCAATCGATGTCCCGCAGCAGATCAGGTCGCCCGGCAACAGCGTCATGTCGTGCGAGATCTTGCTGACCAGCGTCTGTGCGCTGAAGATCATGTCCGCGATCGGGTAGTTCTGGCGCTCGACGCCGTTCAGGATGGTGCGCACCACAAGGCGTGCGGGGTCGAGGCCTGAGGCAATGACGGGACCGAAGGGGCCATATCCGTCGAAGCCCTTGGCCCGTGCCCATTGCGGAAAGGTCGGGTCGCGATTGAGGATGTCCGCGGCGGTGACGTCGTTGGTGCAGGTGTAACCGAAGATGAAGGCGTCGGCCTGCTCGGGCGCGACCGCCGTGCAGCTCCTGCCGATGACGATGCCAAGCTCGCCTTCGTAGGTCGTCTTGCCGTCGTAGCCCACCGGGCGCCTGATGACGGCGCCGGGTGCGGTGACGCTGGTTGGCGCTTTCAACAGGTACAGCGGTTCGGCAGGTTCAGGCGATTTCAGCTTCTCCGCAAGTGCGTGAAAATTGTTCCAGAGCGCGATGATCTTGCTCGGTTGCGTCGGGGCGAGCAGCTCGACATTGTCCGGCGCCAGCGTTTGTCCCGTCGGTCGCGTGTCGCCGAACATGTCCCCTTCGTGCACGGAGATGCCGGCTGGGGTGAGTTGCCCGAAGCCGATTTCGGCATGGTGGCGGAAGCGGACCCAGCGCGTAACATTGGCCATCGGGATCACGCCACCGCCAGCGTTTCTGCTGCTGCGGCGCCGGCCGCTCCGTCATAGAGGCCGGCCAGCCTGGTGCGCTGCGCGACCAGGGCCAGCACCGCATCGAGGGCGGGCGTCGCGATTCCTGTCATCCGGCCCATCTCCTGCACCACGGTGATCAGCGGATCGATCTCGACCGGACGTCCACGTTCGAGATCCTGCAGCATCGAGGTCTTGTGCGCGCCGACCTTGCGCGCACCTTCGATGCGGCGTTCGACATCGACCCGAAACTTGACGCCGAGGCTTTCCGCGATCGCCTGGGCCTCCAGCATGATCGCCCGGGACAGCGCGCGCGTGCCGGGATTGCTGCAGATCACGTCGAGCGTCGCGTGGGTGAGGGCGCTGATCGGGTTGAAACAGACGTTGCCCCACAGCTTGAGCCAGATCTCGTCACGGATACGGTCGAGAACGGGTGCTTTCATGCCCGCGGCCACGAACAGCTCGGAAAGTTTCTGGACGTCGGATGTGATCTCGCCGGAGGGCTCGCCCAGCGGAAAGTTGTTGCCGTAGACGTGGCGGATCACGCCGGGCGCCTCGATTTCGGTGGCGGGGTACACCACGCAGCCGATTGCACGTTCGGGGCCTAGCTCGTTCCACTGCCGACCGCCGGGATCGATGCTCTCGAGCGTCGATCCCTCGTGCCGTCCACCGTGCTTGTGGAAATACCAATAGGGAATGCCGTTGACGGCGGTGACGATGCGGGTCCGATCGCCCAGCAGCGGCCGCATCGGCTCGATGACGCCGGTGATCGAATGCGCCTTGAGGCAAATGATGACATAATCCTGCTCGCCGAGTTCGGCGGGGTTATCGGTACAACGAGGATGCACGACGCGCTCCTCGTCGCCCATCAGGAGCTTCAGGCCGTTCTGCCGCATCGCGGCGAGATGCGCGCCCCGCGCGACCAGGCTGACATCGGCACCAGCGCGCATCAATTCGACACCGAGATAGCCGCCGATTGCGCCGGCGCCGTAGATGCAGATTCTCATGAGATCCTCGCAAGCAGAATGGGGACACAGCAGGAGCCGGAGCGGGCTCGAACCGAGTAGCGTGGCAATGGCCTTGGGTAACTCCGTCAGGCCGCGCAGGCGGCTTCCTCGTAAGCAAGGGTGATGTCCCGCATGCTCACGACGCCGACGAGCCGGCCGTTGTCGATGACGGGGATATGTCGGATCCCGTGACGGGCCATGAGGCGCTCGACATCCGTGAGCGCATCTTGCGAATTGCAGGACACCAGCGGCCGCGGCGAGATGAACTGCGCGACTTTCATGGCAAGACCATTGGTGCCGCGCTCGGCGATCACAGCGACGACGTCGCGCTCGCTGAACATTCCGATCACTGCGGCGTCCTTGCTGCGCGAGGCGTTCCTGACCACGAGGGCGCCGACATTGCTCGCGTACATCAGGTTCGCCGCAATGCTCACGGTTTCGTTCGAGCCGATCGTCACCACGTGCGCATTGTTGGCGCGAAGGATGTCCCCGACGTACATGGCATCGTCCTCCCGGTTGCTTGATTAGGTCGCTGTGAAACGATCGTGGTATACATTATCCCAGAAGTCAAACAAAAGAATCGAGCCATTTTCTAAGAAGAATGGCAAAAATACTGACCTATTCGCGAGGATGTCGCCTTGACTCCCGGGCTTTTTGGTATGCCATATGCCAATTCTGGCGCTCGTTCTCGACGAGCAATTTCGTTCTGAACTGCAACCGGTTAGGGGCAAGTCGTGATGAAAAGAGAGCCGATCCGGCGCAAGCCGTCCGATCCCGATCTTCGCGCGCAGCCGGAGCCGGACGCGCGCGACGGCGGTGTTCAGTCCGTTGATCGCGCCATGCAAATCCTGGAGACACTTGCAGAGGATGATGAAGGCTATCGGCTGACCGATCTGGCGATCCGCACCGGCCTGTCGCCCTCGACCGTACATCGCCTGCTGACCACGCTCGAGAACCGCAGGTTCGTTCAATTCGACCGCGACGAATCCAAATGGCACATCGGCGCGCAAAGCTTTGTGGTCGGCTCGACCTTTGTGCGCCGGCGGAATTTTGCCGCGCAGGCGCTGCCTTATCTGCGCAAGCTGCGCGACCAGACCCGGGAAACGGCCAATCTTGCCGTGGTCGATGATGAATCCATCATCGTCGTGTCCCGCATTGAAAGCCGTGAGATCATGCGCTCGCTGACCAAGGTCGGCGGACGCGTCGCGATGATCGCCTCGGGAGTGGGCAAGGCGGTGCTGGCTACCTATTCCGATGCAGACGTCAACGCGATCATTCGCCGTCAGGGCATGCCGCGGCTGACTGAAAAGTCGATCGTGCGGCCCGGCGAGTTGTTCAAGGAATTGGAGAACGTGCGGCGTCAGGGTTATGCGGTGGATGATGAAGAGGCGCGCCTCGGCCTGCGCTGCGTGGCCGCGGTCGTCTTCAACGATTGCAACGAGCCATATGCCGCGATCTCGGTATCGGGCATGGCGGACAGGCTGACGAACGAACGCTTGCCGGAGATCGGTACGATCGTGCACCAGATCGCAGCCGAACTCACGGCCGAACTTCGCGGGAACCGCACGCAGCAAGCGCAGGCGTAGGGCGGGCTGCAATTTCGTTCGCAACAATTTCCATTTCTACGCTGACGCTAATCGATTGAAGAGGCGCAAGAAATCGCGAGCGTTGCCACAGCGCGGAAATTCCAATCGATTGCGTTGAGATCGATGCTCGCGGGCCTGATGATCCTGCTCAGGCCAACTCATAGCGAAGCGGGATCATCACATGAAGATGCGAGCGGTGGATGCAGCGGTCCGCATACTGGAACGCGAGGGGATCACTTGCGCTTTTGGCGTTCCCGGCGCGGCGATCAATCCGCTTTACTCTGCACTGAAGCGCAACGGCTCGATCAGTCATATTCTGGCGCGGCACGTCGAAGGCGCCTCGCATATGGCGGAAGGCTACACCAGAGCGAAGGCGGGCAATATCGGCGTTTGCATCGGCACATCGGGCCCCGCCGGAACCGACATGATCACCGGGCTCTATTCGGCGATCGCGGATTCGATTCCGATCCTCTGCATCACCGGTCAGGCGCCGCGGGCGCGGCTCTACAAGGAAGATTTCCAGGCCGTCGACATCGAGTCGATCGCAAAGCCGGTGACGAAATGGGCCGTGACCGTGCGCGAGCCGGCGCTGGTGCCGCGCGTGTTCAGCCAGGCTTTCCATATCATGCGGTCGGGGCGGCCGGGACCGGTGCTGATCGATCTTCCGCTCGATGTGCAATTGGCCGAGATCGAGTTCGACGACGAGACCTATTCACCGCTGCCGGTCTACAAGCCGACGGCGACGCGCAAGCAGATCGAGAAGGCGCTCGAGATGCTGAACGCCGCGGAGCGGCCGCTGATCGTGGCCGGCGGCGGCGTGATCAACGCCGATGCTTCCGAGCTGCTGGTCGCCTTCGCCGAAGCGGTCAACGTTCCCGTGGTCCCGACGCTGATGGCGTGGGGCGCCATTCCTGACGATCACGCGCTGATGGCAGGCATGGTCGGCTTGCAGACCAGCCATCGCTATGCCAACGCCACGATGCTCGAATCCGACTTCGTGCTCGGCATCGGAAATCGCTGGGCCAACCGCCATACCGGTTCGATCGAGACCTACACGAAGGGTCGCAAATTCGTCCACGTCGACATCGAGCCGACGCAGATCGGACGGGTCTTCAATCCGGACCTCGGCATCGTCTCGGACGCCAAGGCCGCGCTGGAAATGTTCGTGAGCGTCGCCAGGGAGTGGCGGAAGTCCGGGAGGCTGCGCGATCGGCAGGCCTGGCCCGCCGCCTGCCGCGACCGCAAGCGTTCGATGCTGCGCAAGAGCCACTTCGATAACATCCCGATCAAGCCGCAGCGCGTGTACGAGGAAATGAACAAGGCCTTCGGCCGCGACACCTGCTACGTGACCGTGATTGGATTGTCGCAGATCGCCGGCGCCCAGTTCCTCAACGTCTACAATCCACGCAACTGGATCAACGCTGGCCAAGCCGGCCCTCTCGGCTGGACGCTGCCGGCCGCGCTCGGTGTGCGCGCCGCCGATCCCGATCGCGACATTGTCGCGCTGTCGGGCGATTACGACTTCCAGTTCCTGATCGAGGAGCTCGCCGTCGGGGCGCAATTCAAACTGCCCTACATCCACGTCGTCGTGAACAATTCATATCTCGGGCTGATCCGGCAGGCTCAGCGCGGCTTCGACATGGACTATCACGTCCAGCTCTCGTTCGAGAACATCAACGCGCCCGAGATCGGCGCTTACGGCGTCGACCATGTGGCCGTCGCGGAGGGTTTGGGCTGCAAGGCGATCCGGGTCACCGATCCGAACGACGCGCAGGCGGCGTTCGCGACCGCACGCGAGCTGATGGCGAAGCATCGCGTGCCCGTGGTGGTGGAGTTCATTCTCGAGCGGGTGACCAATATCGCCATGGGAACGGAGATCGACAACATCGTCGAATTCGAGGAGGTGCTGGATCTCCCGCTCGATGACGTGCCGAGCGCGTCACGATCCGGCACGCTGTTGCCGGCCTGACGACATCTTTCAGCGCTTCAAGCGGAGATATTACCCGTGCCTCAATTTGCCGCCAATCTCACCATGCTCTTCAACGAGTTGCCGTTCCTCGATCGGTTCGCGGCCGCCAAGGCCGCCGGCTTCAACGCAGTCGAGTATCTTTTTCCTTATGACTTCGAAAAGGGCGCGTTGCGGGAGGAGTTGGCGCGCTGTGGGCTGACCCAGGTGCTGCACAATCTTCCGGCTGGCAATTGGGCCGCCGGCGAGCGGGGCATCGCGATCCTGCGCAATCGGGTCGATGAATTTCGCGACGGCGTGATGCGCGCAATCGACTACGCAAAGGCGTTGGATTGCCGGCAGCTGAACTGCCTGGTGGGCATCGCTCCAGCCGATACGGATAGGGCAGAACTGCAGGACGTCCTCGTGTCCAACCTGCGCTTCGCTGCCGGCGCGCTTGGCCAGCACGGCATCAAGCTCCTGATCGAACCGATCAACACGCTAGATATTCCCGGCTTCTTCCTGAACCGTACGGAACAGGCGGCGCAGCTCATTTCCGAGGTGGGCTCATCCAATCTGTTCATCCAGTACGACATCTATCACATGCAGATCATGGAGGGTGATATCGCGCGGACCCTGCAGAAGCATCTCGGCCGGATCGCGCATGTCCAGCTCGCCGACAATCCGGGGCGTTATGAGCCGGGAACCGGCGAGATCAACTACTCCTATCTGTTCAAGCATCTCGACAGCATCGGGTATCGGGGCTGGATCGGATGCGAATACAAGCCGCGGACGACCACGCTCGAGAGCCTCGGCTGGCACGCCGCGCAGACTTTCGTGACCTAGAACTTTCTTCGTTCCGATTGAATCGGGACGGAGCTCTGGAATTTTGTTTTGACGCGTTTTCTTCACGCGAGCCGAGAGTCGCTCGCCGGAAAACGCCTTCATCCGCCTGACAGGAGCAACGACAATGAAGGACATCGGATTCATCGGACTTGGCACCATGGGACGTCCGATGGCGGGCCACCTCCTGGCTGCAGGCTATCGCCTGTTCCTGCACGACGTCGTACCGCTTGCGCCTGAGCTGATTGCAGCCGGCGGCATCGCTTGCGAGTCCGCCAAGCAGGTGGCGCAGGAAGCGGACGCCGTGATCATCATGGTGCCGGACACTCCGCATGTCGAAGCCGTGCTGTTCGGTCAAGGCGGCGTCGCGGAGGGCATCTCCAAAGGCATGATCGTGACGGATATGAGCTCGATCTCTCCGCTGGCGACGAAGGAGTTTGCACGCAAGATCGATGCGCTCGGGGCCGACTATCTCGACGCGCCGGTGTCCGGCGGCGAAGTTGGCGCAAAGGCGGCCAGCCTGACCATCATGGTTGGCGGGCGGGAGCGGGCGTTCAACGCCATGAAGCCCCTGTTTGAAACGGTGGGGAAGAATGTCACGCATGTCGGCGGCAACGGCGACGGCCAGACCACCAAGGTTGCGAACCAGATCATCGTGGCGCTGACCATCGAGGCGGTGAGCGAGGCGTTGCTGTTCGCCTCAAAGGCGGGGGCCGACCCCGCGCTGGTGCGCCAGGCGTTGATGGGTGGCTTCGCGTCGTCGCGAATCCTCGAAGTGCACGGCGATCGCATGCTGAAGCGCAATTTCGATCCGGGATTCCGCATCGAGCTGCATCAGAAGGATCTCAACCTCGCGCTGGAAGGTGCGCGCGCGCTTGGCTTGTCGCTGCCAGGCACTGCCGCAGCCCAGCAGCTGTTCAACGCCTGTACTGCCCTCGGCGGCAAAAGCTGGGACCATTCCGCTATTCTGAGAGCGCTGGAAGTCATGGCAGGCCACGAGGTCGCCGCTGCCTGAGCTTTATGCAAGGAATGGACGAAAATATCGCGGGCTCAGTCGGTGCGGGGGAGGCGGTAGCGCTTACCCGCCACGGATCAGGCGCCTTGCGCGCCAAGTCGGTCGCTCAGCGTTCGGATCGTTTGCTGAGCATTTTCTGGTGTCCCTAGCGCGCCCCGTGAGGACGAACAAGGTTGTCCGCCCACACCTCGGCAATGTGAGACAGTGCCAGACCCGGCTTGCGCTCGAGCAGAAGTTCGAGCACGCGCGGCGGCGTCAGGGGTAATTTCTGCACCCGCTTTCCTGTCGCGTTGGCAACGGCGCAGGCGACGGCGGCGCCAACATTGAGGATCGGCACCTCGCCGGCGCCCTTGGTGCCGAGCGGCCCCATCGACGGCGCGCCCTCATAGAGGCTGATCTCCACCGGTACGACGTCGAGCGCAAGCGGTACGCGGTAGGTCTCAAAGCCGCTTTGACTGACGCGGCCATTGCTGCCGATCGTCACCTCCTCGTGCAGGGCGTAGCCCAGACCCTGCACCACGCCACCCTGGATTTGGCCGTGGATTGCGCGTGGATTCAGCGCACGGCCGACGTCCTGGACCACGCGATAGCTTAGCACCTCGACATGCCCGGTCTCCGGATCGACGGCGACCTCGCAGTCGTGGACGGCGAAGACGGGGATGTCGATCGCGTCGATGAAATGACCGGCAACGCAACCGGGCATCGCCGGCACCCCGGCGCCGGTGAAGGCGCCGGTCCCGGCGACCGGTCCGCCCAGCGCTTGAGCCCGGGTCGCGACCTCAGCGACGGTGCGGCCGGAGCCCGGTGCGCCCGCGATCTCGATCCGACCATCGCGCATGACGAGATCGCCGGGCGCGGCCTCGATCATCTCGGAGGCGATCCTCAAAAGCTTCGTGCGGACCTCCTGTGCCGCCGACAGGCTGGCGGCGCCGAGCGAGACGGTGGTGCGGCCGCCACCGACGCCGACATCATAACCGGCTGCATCGGTATCGGCGGCGCGGACGATCACTTGCTCGGGCGCGATGCCGAGCGTGCTGGCAACGATCTGCGGCAGGCTCTGCATCATCGAGCCGGATCCGATCTCGACACCCGACGTGACCAGGGTCGCCGTGCCGTCGGCATTCATGTTCACCGTCGCGGCCGACGGGCCGACGAAGACGAACCAGGTGCCGACGGTGGTCGCACGTCCAAGGAGCTTGCCGTCGGTGCGCGCCGGCAGCGGCGCTGCGGCGTCGCGCAACGTATCCATCCGGTCGAGCATCGGGCCGAGCACATCTCCCTCGAATACCTGGCCAGTGGCGCCGAGATCCTTGTCGCCGAGGACATTGCGGCGCCGGAAGAGAAGTGGATCCATTCCGATCCGCGCTGCGATCTCGTCGGTGTGCCGCTCGAGCGCAAAGGTGTTGTAGACGCCGTTGCAGCAGCGGAACGCCCCGTTCGGCGCCGTGTTGGTATAGACCGCGCGCGAGACCATGCGCACGCTGCCAAGCCTGTAGTTTCCGCCGAGCGTGTGTGCGGTCATGGTGGTCAGGAAGATCTGTTCGCCGCCATAGGCGCCGCAGTCCATCAGCACGACCGCCTCGCAGCCCACGATTTCTCCCTCGCGCGTCACCGCCGAGCGGATACGGATATCGGCGTTCTCGCGGAACAGGCAGGTCAGCATCTCGTCCTCGCGGGAATTGACGAGGCGAACCGGCCGGCCGCTAGCGCGGGCGAGGAGGGCAGCGAAGGGCTCAACCGCCAGATCGAACTTGAGACCGAAGCCGCCGCCGACCGGCGGCACAGTGACGCGTACCTGCGACGCCGGCACGCCCAACACGCGCGCGGTTGCATTGCGGATGCTCCAGGGAACCTGCGTCGACGTCTCGATATGGAAGCGCCCGTCCTCATAGCTTGCGACGACCGCGCGCGGCTCGAAGGCCACGTGGTTCTGCCGGCCGACGCGATAGAGACTTTCGACGATCTCGACGTCAGGCCGCGCAAAGGCGGCGTCGACGTCGCCGCGAACGACGGTCGCCTCCCAGGCGACATTGCCGGCACGCGCGCCGCCTTCGAACAGCACCTCATAGCTGCGCCAGTCCGGATGGACCAGCCGCGCATCTGGTGCCAGCGCCTGCGCCATAGTCAGCACTGCGGGGAGTTGCTCGATCTCCACGTCGATCGCCGCGAGCGCAGCCTGCGCCTGCGCCAACGTGACGGCTGCGACCGCGGCAAGCGGTTCGCCGTCGTAGCGAATGATATCGCGGGCGAACAGCGGGTGATCGGCGATGCCGATTCCGATCATGCCAGGCGCATCCGATGCCGTCACGATCGCACGTACCCCCGGCATGCGGGCAGCCCTCGACGTGTCGAGACGAATGATACGGCCCGAGGGCACGCCGGCACGCAGCACCGCGGCGTGCAGCATGCCCGGCAGATATCGATCGATGGTGTAGCGCGTGCGGCCACGCAGCTTGTCGGCGGCGTCCCGCCGGCGCAAATCCATCGTCGCGGAAACGTCGGACATGTTTGCGCCTCCCGATTATGCTTTGGCCAAGGCGAGCAGCGTCGCCTCGACGATGCGTTCGTATCCCGTGCAGCGGCAGATGTTCCCGGTCAGTGCCGCCCGGATATCGTCACGGGTGGCGTCAGGCCGGGTCGTCAAGAGATGCGTCAGGCTCACCACCATGCCGGGAAAGCACATGCCGCATTGGACCGCATCGCTGGCCTCGAGGGCCGCCTGGATGCGGTTCAGTTCGCCGTGAGGCGCGAGGCCTTCGACGGTGCGGATCTCGCGGCCATCGGCCAGCGCGGCGGGCAACAGGCACGATGGCGTCGGCTCGCCGTCGACCAGCACCATGCAGGCGCCGCAAAAGCCTTCGCGACAGACCGGTTTCGCGCCGGTCAGATGCATCTCCTCGCGCAGGATGTCGATCAGCGGCGTGGCTGGATCGGTCGCGGAGGAAAGATGATCGCCGTTCACGGTCAAGTTGAATCCCATGTCGATCCCCACCAGTTCAGGAGCCAAGCGCTGCGATCGCAGCGCGGCGGACGAGACCGGGTAGCACGCTAACCCGATACCAGGCCGGGGCATCAACGCCGTCGCGGCCGACGAACTCGTCCGCCAACGCGGCCGCGGTCTGCGCGGCCTCCGCCGCATCGAGCGGACGTCCGATGAGCGCTGCCTCGAGCCGCTCCCAGCGGCGCGCCACCGGCTCGACTGAACCGACCGCGACGCGCGCCGCCTGGATACGGCCCGCTGCATCGATGCTGACCGACAGGCTGACGATGGCGACCGGGTAGTCACCCGATTTGCGCAGCGGCAGGCGGGCATGGGCGCTTCTGCGCGCCGCCCGCGGCAAGATGATCCGCGTCACCAGATGACCGGGAAGAAGGGACGATCGGATCTTCAGGAAATGCGCCAGGCCGATGCGCTCGCGGCTGTCGCGTGCGGACATTTCGACTTGGGCATCGAGGCAGAGCAGCGCCGGCACGCAATCTGCTGCGGCGAATTCCGACGTCGCGAGGTTGCCGCCGATCGTCGCCATCGCGCGGATCGCGGGATTGGCGGAGCGGCCGGCGGCGTCGACCAGGACCGCGAATTCCGGAAGATCGGCCAGGGCCGCCGCGAGTGCCGCATGCGTAACCGCCGCGCCGATCTCGATTGCGTCGCTGTCGATACGGACCGTGGTCAGCTCGGCGATCTTGCCGATCGCGACATAGTGTGGCTTCAACCGTTCGTGGCGGATCGGCGACCGCATGATCCATGTGCCGCCCGCAAAGGCGGCGCCGGCCGCGCCGAATTCGCTCAGTGCGTCGAGTGCGGAAGCGAGCGAGGGCGCGACGTAGATCGACGCAGGTGCCTCGTGCGTCTCGCCAGCGACGCTCTGCATGGGAGAACCCGTCGTCATTGGCGCCGCTCCAGTCGCAGGCGATCGAGCAGAACGCCGACGATGACGATCGCGCCGAGCACGACCATCTGGACGTATCCGTCGATCCGGGTGAGGTTCATGCCGTTCGACAAAATGGTGATGAACAGGGCGCCGAGCACTGCGGTGCCGACCCCACCGCGACCGCCCGCCAGGCTTGTTCCGCCGACCACGGCGCCGGCAATCGCCTGCAGTGAAAGCGCTCCGCCGAGGTTCGGCTCGCCCGATCCGGTCCGCGCCGTCATCATAATCGCGCCGAGTGCCGCAAGCCCGGAGCACAGCACATAGGTCGCGATCAGGGTGCGCTTGACCGGCAGGCCGGCGACCGCCGCTGCGCGCGGGTTGGTGCCGATGAGGTAAAGCGAACGGCCGAACACCGTCCGCGTCAGGGTCCAATGGAGCACGGCGCCGACGCCGACCGTGATCGCGATGGCCGCCGGGATACCGAAGACGCTGCCGCCGTAGAATATCTGCGAGAACGGCGCCGGCACGCCTTGCACGGGCCGTCCGGACGACAGCGTGGTCGCAACTCCGATCGCGATATTGTAGCTGCCGAGCGTTGCGACGAAGGGGTTGACCCCGAGCAGCGCAATAACCACGCCGTTGAAGAGGCCGCACGCGGTGCCGAGCAGGAAACCGGCAGCGAGCCCGGCGAGCAGCACGACGCCTGTACCATGGCCCGACGCCGTGGCGCCGGCCATCGCCAGCGCGGTGCCGACGCTCACCATCGATACGGTCGGGCCGAGTGCGAGGTCGAAGCCGCGCGTCAGGATCACCACGGTCTGGGCCATCGCGAACAGGGCCAGATAGCTGGTCTGCTGCGCGATGTTGAGCAGGTTGGCCGGCGACAACACGCCGCGGTCGACCGCCGCGAAGCCGAGCAACAGGGCCACCAATGCGACCGGCAGCACGGCGCTCCAGAGCCATCGACCCGGCGCCAATTTCGGGCGATCCGCGTTCTTGGTGGCGACGGACAATTCGAGGTCAGACACGAGCCTTGCTCCGTCGGCTGAGTTCGTCTAGCGCCACGGCCGCGACCATGATGACGCCGAGGAAGACCGGCTGCAGCCGGGAGTCGACATGCAAGAGGTTGAGCGCATTGCCCAGGATGGTCAGGAACAGGGCGCTGATGGCGACGATTTCGATGCGCCCGCCGCCGCCGCGCAAGCTGACGCCGCCGATCACGGCGGCTGCGATCGATTGCAGCATCATCCGGTCGCCGCCGAAGCTGGCCTGGCCGGAGCCGACCTGCGCGGTCAGCAGGATGCCGGTCAGTGCCGCGAGCATGCTCGAGACAACGTAGGTGCCGACGACGTGGCGCTGGATCGATACGCCCGACACGATGGCCGCATCGACATTGCCGCCGATTGCGTAGACGTAACGGCCGAACAGCGTGCGCCGCTGCGCAAACACCATCACGATGATGATGACCAGCGCGACGTGGACCGCGGTCGGCAGGCCGAGCGCCTGGGCGCGCCCAAAGCCCTTCACGAAGATGTCGGGCATGCCGTAAACCGGGATTCCGTTGGTGATCATCAGACCGACGCCCGCAGTCGCCGACATCGTGCCCAGGGTCACCACGAAGCCGGATACCTTGAGCTTCGCCACGCAGAATCCGTTGACGAGCCCGACCACGGCCCCGGAGCCGAGTCCGGCCGCTATCCCACTGGCAATGATGAGGGCGTTATTGCCGGGAAACGCGGTGGCTGCGGCGGCCATGGTCTTGGCGGTGACGACGCTCGCAAGCGCCACGACGGCGCCGACCGAAAGATCGAAGCCGCCCGCGATGATGACCAGCGCCTGACCGCAGGCGACGATCGCGAGCAGCGACGCGTTGCGCAGGATGTTGAGGATGTTGATGATGCCGTAGAACTGCGGATCGACCGCCGACATGCCGGCAACGAGCAGGACCAGCAGGGCCGGCAGGAACCCGACACGGCCTGCGATCGATCGCAGACCGATCGCGCCTTGCGGGTTTGCGGTGACCAGCGCGGTGTTCACGCGACCTCCGCGGCGAGATGGTCGCGGAAGAAGCTCGACAGCACGTTCTGCTCGGTCTTCTCGGCGCCCTTCAGCTCGGCGGCGATGCGGCCGTGATGCATGACGTAGAGCCGGTTCGACAGCGCCAGAACCTCCGGCAATTCCGACGAGACCACGATCACGGCGGCGCCGGCCTCGACCAGGCGCTTCATGAACTGGTAGACCTCGAGCTTGGCGCCGACGTCGATCCCGACGCTCGGCTCGTCGAACAGGAATACGGTCAGCTCACGCGTGAGCGCGCGTGCCAGCATCACTTTTTGACGGTTGCCGCCGGACAGCGCGCCGACGCTCCGTTCGATGTTCGGCGGCCTCAGCTGCAACCGCTCCATGATGTCCGCGATCGTGGCGCGTTCCGCGGCCTGCCGCAGCATGCCGAAGCGCGCGAACGCGGGCAGGTCGAGCACCGTCATCGATGCGTTCTCGCGGATCGGGCGGGATAGCGCGAGCCCTTCAGCAACTCGGTTGGCAGGAAAATATGCGATGCCGCGCTTGAGGCTTTGCCTGGGGGTCGGGAATTCGTAAGGCAAACCGTCGATCCGGATCACGCCTGATGCCGCGGGCTCGATGCCGTAGACCGCGCGGATCAGCTCCGATTTGCCGCAGCCGACGAGACCTGCGATGCCGGTGATCTCGCCGGCGCGGGCATGGAAATTCACCTCCTGAACACTGCCGTCCGCGAGCGTCAGGTTTTCGATGTCCACCATCATTTTGTCAGGCCGGTGGGCAATGGCCGGGAACAGCAGGTCGATCCTGCGGCCGGTCATCAGTTCCACCAGCTCGCCGTCGGTCGAGCCGGCGGCGTCGAGGGTCTGGATGTGGCGTCCGTCGCGTAGCACCGTCACACGGTCGGCAAGGGCGCGGATTTCGCGCATGCGATGCGAGACATAGATCAGCCCGACATTCTGGCTCTTCAGGCGCGCGATCAGCTCGAACAGCCGTCCGGTCTCGCGCTCGGTCAACGAGGCGGTCGGTTCGTCAAGGATCAAAAGGCGCACGCGGCCGAGCAGGGCCTTGGCGATTTCGGCCATCTGCTGGTGCGCGCGGGAAAGGTCGTCGATCCGTTGCGCCGGATCGAGATCGAAGCCGAGCTCATCGATCAGCGCCCTGGCGCGCTTGCGCATCTCGCGTGAGCGCAGCACGCCGCCATGCGTGACCTCGCGGCCAAGGAACAGGTTCTCTTCCACCGTGAGGCTCGGGATAAGCGAGAACTCCTGAAAGACCGGGCTGATGCCGATCGCGCGGGCCCGCTGCGGTGTGAGATGATGGATCTCCTCGTCGCCAAAATGGAACGTGCCTTCGTCCGGCGGAAACGTTCCCGAGACGACATTGATCAGGGTCGATTTGCCGGCGCCGTTCTCGCCGAACAGGACGTGAAGCTCGCCGGCACGAACGTCGAGGTCGACCCGGTCGAGCGCGCGAACGCCGGTGAAGCGCTTCGATATCCCCCGCAATCGAAGCAGAGGCTCGGCAGGCTTCGGGGCGATCTCGACATCCATCCGCGTCTCCGTTGGGCCGTGAGCAGGACGGGTGGGAGCAGGTGCTCCTACCCGGCACCATTCGCGAGCGGCTTACTTGGCCTTGACCGAATAGACCGGTGTCCAGCTCGCCGGCGCCAGCACGAGGTCCATCTGCAATTTCGGTACCGTGGTCTTGTCGATGACCGCGGCGATCGGCTGGACAAGGCTCATGACCGGCTTCTTCTCGATGAGACGCACCGCCTGATCGATCGCAACGGCGCCTTCGCCGACCGGATACTGGGTTGCGAAGGCGAGGATGTCGCCGCGGTTGAGCGCATCGAGCATGGCCTGGTTTTCGTAAGACGATACGATCTTCAGGTCGCTTCGGCCGGCCTCGGCAACGGCGCCGATGGCGGCTTCAGCGGTGGGGGCGGTGCCCCAGATCACGTTCATGGCGGGATAGGCCTGCAACGCGTCCTGAATGAGCTGAAGCTGCACGGCGACGCCGGAGTCGCCGAATTTCTCGGCCAGAATCTTGGCGTTCGGGTTCTTGGCAACGGCCTTCTTGAAGCCTTCGTTGAACGACTCCGCCCAGCCAGAGCCGGCCGGACCGGGGAACGTCACGATGTTGAGCTTGTCGCCAGGCTTGGATTGCGCCAGCAGGCCGGCGCCGGTGACTTCGCCCATGGCGACGAAGTCGACGTAGTTGGCCGCGGGCAGCGCGTTCGGCGGCAGCGGGTTGGTGACGCCGACGACCGGCACGCCCTTGGCCTTGGCTTCCTCGAACTTCTTGCTGAGGCCTGCGCCGGAGATGGCGCCGACGATGATGGCGTCCGGTCCGCTCGCCATGCAGTCATCGAATTGCGACAGCTGTTTCGGCAGGTTCTCGTAACCTCCGGCCTCGTAGAGGTTCATGTTGACGTTCATCGCCTCGGCCTGTTTGACGATGCCATAGGCAACGGCGACCCAGAAACTGTCCTTCATGTGCGGAAACAGCACACAGAGCCTGTAGGGCTTCTCGGCCTTCGGCAGCGGCGTGTACTCGGCCGGCTTCGGTGTGCCAGACGACGCGTCGTAGACCTTCATCGGAAACCACGGCGTCTCGGCCGCGGCCGGCGCGACCGCGGCGGCAAGGGTGAGGCCTGCGGCAAGGCCGAGCGCGCGGCGGATCGGCCAAACTCGATTGGTGGAAAGGCACGTCGTACTCGTCATAGCACAATCCTCATGGCTCGAATGAAAGTGGAGGGGCGATGTCGGATCCAGTTTTTCGTGAACGCTCTGTGCCGCCGGCGGCGGCGCGGCCGGCGATGGCAATCAACCCGCTTTCCACATTGCGACCGAGCGCCGCTCAAACGCTTCGCGGAACTGGCGCGTGGATTCGGGAAGCAAGGCGCCGGTGCCCCAATCGAGGATCACCGCGTGCTGGCGGATCGCGTCGAGCGCGTCGACTGCCCCGCTGCGATAGCGTTGCGCCACCAGCTCCGGATCGAGCCGGACATTGGCAACGCGCTCGGAGCGGATCTTCGCGCGGAGCGCCTCGGTCGCGACCTTGTCGACCTCGTAGTTGCAGAGCTCGGCGTCGATGGTGTGCACCACGACGCCATAGTCCTTGGCGGCGCGCTCGACCGAGACATAGTCGTCCTTGATATCCTCGACGACGAGGTTCGGATCGCGCTCCAGCGGATCGCCAAACCCGCCGCCGCCGGCGGTCGGACGCGAGAAAGTGTCGCCTTCGCCGATCGGGACGTCCGAGAAGATCGAGCCGAGCCGCTCCTCGGACGTGCTGCCGGCGCGCTTCAGGGTCAGGCCGTGCGGCATCGACGGCAGGCCGCCCTCGATGCCCCACACGATCGCACGCTCGCGGTCGCAGATATAGGAGATCACGGTTTTCTCGGCCTGAAGCATCCGCGACGTCTTCACCACGCCGGCGCCGCCGCGCCACTTGCCGGGGCCGGGAGAGTCCTTGAGGATCTCGCATTCCGTCGTCAGGATCGGGTTGGCGCGCTCCTGGCCTTCGACCGGCTGCGACATCAGGCCGGTGCCGAAGCAGGCGGTCGTGACATTGCTGCCATCCTTGCCGTTGCGCCCGCCCCAGCCGCCGGGCAGCCAGTCATAGAACATGAAGATCGGCTTGTCGGAGCTGCGGGCATCGAGCCCGCCGGTGAGCAGATATTCGAGATTGAACGCGCAAGCGAGCGCGCGCTCCGGCATCAGCTTCGACCACATTTCGTAGATCGAGTTCATAATCTTCTCGAACGGCATCAGAAAGCCGGTGACCGCGATCGGCCATTTGGCGTCGACGATCGAGCCTTCGGGGGCGATGATCTCGAAGCAACGGTAGAAACCGGAATTGAGCGGCAGGTCGGGGAAGAATGTCTTCATGCCGGCGGCGACGGCGGAAAAGGTCGCGCCGAACGCCGAATTGTAGATCGAGCCGATGGTCGGATGGCTGCCGGTGAAGTCGTAGATCGCGCGGTCGCCCTTGATTGTCATCTTGATGCGGATCGGGATCATGCCTTCGCCGCCGGCTGGATCGCGGTCGATGAAATCGACCGTCTCCCATTCGCCGTCAGGAAGCGCTGCGATGCGTTGGCGTGCCGAGCGTTCGACATAATCCTGCACGGCGGCAAGCCCGGTCTCGACGGTATCACGGCCATATTTGCCGACCAGGCGCAGGATCTCGCGTTCGCAGACGGCCGTCGCTTCGGCCTGTGCCTGGATATCGCCGATGATCGAGGCCGGATCGCGCGTATTCGAGGCGATCAGATGCGCGACGTCCTTGCGCAGGCCGTTCTTGTCGAACAGCCGGACCGGCGTGATGCGCAGGCCCTCGCGGAACATCTCGCGGGCGGCGACGTCGAACGATCCCGGCACGCTGCCGCCGACGTCGGACCAATGTCCGTTGGACTGGCTGAAGGCGATGATCTTGCCGTCGGCGAAGATCGGACGGATCAGGCGGACGTCCGAGAAATGCGTGCCGCCGGCATAGGGATCGTTGATGGCGAAGACGTCGCCCTCATGCATGTCGCCTTCGAAATGGCGCATGACATCCTTGCAGGTGAAATGCAGCGTGCCGACGTGGACGGCGATATCCTGGTTGCCCTGCGCCGCGCATTCGCCGTTGGCGTCATGCAGCGCGCTCGAGAAATCGCGATTGTAGATGACAAAGGAGTAGCAGGTCCTCAAGACCTGCTCGCCCATCTGGTCGACGCTGGTGATGAAGGAGTTCTTCAGAACCTCGAAGGTCACGGGGTCGAGCGGGAGAGCTCCGGCCATGGTTCACTCCTTCACGCGGATGATGATGTTGAGATATTTGTCGACCTCGGCGCTGGCGCCGGGCGGAACGACGGTAGTGGCATCGACCTGCTCGATGATCGCGGGGCCTTGAAAAGAGAAGCCGCAGGGCAGGTCGTCGCGCCGATAGACGGGTGTATCGAGCCCGCTGCCCTCGAACCAGACCCTGCGGCGGCTGACCGGCTCGGGGCTAGCGCCGGTCGGCTCGTGGACGGCAAACTCGGCCTTGGGCACCACCCCCACTGCCTTCAGATTGAGACGGAAGAAGCTGACCGGTGCGCTGTCGCGGCGGAAATTGTATTCGCGCTGATGCTCGGCATGGAAGCTCTGCACCAGATCGGCGATCGCGCCGATCGGCCGCGGCGCGTTGACGGCAAGCGAACGCCACTGGCCGCGATACATCATGTCGATCGAGCGCTGCAGCACGATGTCCTGCTGCGCGACGCCCTCATGGGTCAACCGCGCGAGCGCGGCTTTCTCGAGCTCGGCGAACTGCGCCTCGATCTCGGTGGCGTCGGCCTCGGCGGCGTCGACCATGCAGCTTTGCGAAAAATCGTGCTGCATGTCGACGAGCAGGCAACCAAGCGCCGAGGTCACGCCGGGATTGGGCGGTACGATCACGACGGGAATCGCCAGCTCACGTGCGACGTCGACCCCATGCAGGGCACCGGCGCCGCCGAACGCCACCAGCGCAAAATCGCGTGGATCGTAGCCGCGACTGATCGAGATCAGCCGCACCGCATCCGACATGTTGGCATTGGCGACCTTGACGATTGCATCTGCGGCTTCATGGAGGCCGAGGCCGAACGGCTTGGCAACGCCGCCCTCGACCGCTTGCCGCGCCAGCTCGGGATCGAGCTTGACCTTGCCACCGGCGAGATCGGTGCCAAGCCGGCCGAGCGTCACATTGGCATCGGTGTTGGTCGGTTGCGTATTGCCGTTGCCATAGCAGGCCGGTCCCGGATAGGCGCCGGCCGATTGCGGGCCGTTGCGCAGCGAGCCGGCCGGATCGGTCCAGGCCAGCGAGCCGCCGCCGGCACCGATGGTGAGCACCTCGATCGATGCGAAGCGGATCGGATAGCCGAACTCGATGTGCCAGTCCTTGGTGATCCGCGACTGGCCCTCATAGGCCAGCGACACGTCGGTCGATGTGCCGCCCATGTCGAGGCCGATCGAATTGGGGAAACCGCAAAGACCGGCGATATGGCGGCTGGCGATGGCGCCGGCGGCGATGCCGGAGCCGGCAAGGCGCGCCGCAAAATCCTTCACGCTCGCCGGCGTCATCACGCCGCCGCCGGTGTGCAGCAGCAGAAGATCGCGGGTGTAGCCCTCGTCTGCGAGGCGCTCGCCGAGCCGGCTGGTGTAGTTGACGACGACCGGGCTCACCACGGCATTGGCAACCGTCGTCGAGAATCGCTCGTGCTCGAAGATTTCGGGAAGCACCTGCGAGGAGATCGAGACCGGAATGTCGGGCATCTCGGCCAGCAGAATATCGCGCATCGCGCGCTCATTGGCGCCGTTGAGATAGGCGTTCATGAAGCACACCGCGACTGCGGCGACGCCGCGACGCTTGAGGATGCGTGCGACGCTGCGCGCAGCTTCGACGTCGAGCGGCTCGATCACCGTGCCGGCAGCATCGACGCGTTCGGGCACGGTGAGGCGGTCGCGCCGTGGCACATAGGGCCGCACCACGTCCTTGTAGGTGTCCCAGAGGTCCTCCTTGTTGGCGCGCCGGATCTCGATGACGTCGCGGAACCCCTTGGTCGTGACCACCGCGGTGCGCGGCAGGCGGCGCGTGATCAGCGCATTGGTGGCAATCGTGGTGCCGTGCGAGAACAACGCAACCTTCGACAGGTCGATGCCGGCCTTGGATACGCCGCCCATGATCCCTTCGATCGGGTCGCGCGTTGAGGAGGTCTTCTCGATGCGCACGAGACCGGTCGTCTCGTCCATGATGCAGATGTCGGTGAAGGTGCCTCCGACGTCGACGGCCACACGAAGGTTCTGCGCCATGCCTCTTCCTTTCGAACGAGCGTTTCGCCGATCTTAGGCAGAGCGGCGGCTTCGGTTCTTGACGCTGAGCGCAGGAAGATTTGTGCGAGAGAGCGAACCGTGCCGGTGCCCATACATGCCCAGACCGGCGGCGGTGTGCCTAAGAATCGATCAGCAGGGCCAGTCTTCAGGAGTTGGCTGTGCGCGACATGGCGCGCGCCTCGCTCGGGGTGCATCCGAACCGGCCGCGATAGTTGCGGCTGAACTGCGCCTGGTCGGCAAAGCCCCATTGATAGGCGATTTCCGAAATGCTCTTGCGGCAGTTCGCATCGCGCAGCAGAGCGTCGCACATTGAAAGGCGCTGGTTGCGGATATAGGCGCAGACGGTCAGACCTTCGCCCTCGAAAATCTGGTGCAAATAGCGCAGCGAGATGCCGCAGCCGTCGGCAATCATCTGCGGTGTGAGCCGCATATCGTCGAGGCGGGCACGGATGAACTGCTCGCAACGCAGCAAATGGCCGTTGCGCACGGAGGACGAGTGACCGGTCAACACACGGTCGTCGGATTCAATGGCCATCGCAAGCAGCTCGATCAGGTGCTTGCCCATCATCGTGCGCGCCGTCTCGTCCATTTCCTCGATCCGTTCACCGGAGAGGCGCAGCGTGTCGACGAACAGCGCGCCGACGCTGCGGCTGGCGTCGAATTGCAGCGTCGCGAGGCGCTCGGGCCGGGAAATGCGGGCGCGCAGCACTGCGCTCGGGATCTTCAGACACCACAGCGCCGTCGGATCCTGATGGCTGAACTCGTAGGGTAGGTGGCTGCGTTCGATCAGGAACGCGCCGGGGCGGCAATGCACCACCTTGCCGTCCTGCTCGAAACGGATTTCGGCGAGCTCGGGCACCGTGATCAGGAAGGATTCCTCCCGCTCGCTCAGGAGATGCCGCTCATGCCGCTTGTACAGCAGGCCGTTGGCAATGTTGCGGGACACCGAGACAGGGCCCATCGACCAGGCGCCGAGGCGCGCATTGAAGTCGCGCGTGCTCGGGAAGCGCAGGTCGAGCGAGTAATAGGTCTTCGAGACGACCTCCTGCCAGTACTGGCGGCGGGTCTGCGACGGAATGTCGTTGGTTGTGTACGTGACTTGCATGTCTCACTCCCGCCGCCGGCTGTGCCTCCGGTCGTCGTGTCCCCGAACAAAGTTTGGCGAGGACAGCCGGACGGCGTCAAGTCGAATAAAACGGAAACTGATATTCTAGATTTCGATGGCCTCCTCGGCCTGGTGCCGGTGATCGACGCTGACGGGGGGCCGGGCCGGCCCGACGCCGGCAACCGCAAAGCGCATGAAATCGCGGAAAGCCATCGCAGCCTCCGATGGCTTGGTGTCGCGACGCCAGGCAAGACCGATGTCCATGCTGGGCACCTCGTCCTCGATGACGCGGGTCTCGATCCGCTGCCCCTCCAGCGACCAGGGCCGGTAGATCAGGTCGGACAGAATGGCGATCCCCATGCCGCCGGCGACCATGGAGCGGACGGCTTCGACCGAGGAGGTGCGGAACACCGTCTTCGGTTCGAGTGAGGCGTTGTTCCAATAGCGCATCGAAGTGTGCTTGGCCTCGTCGACCGTGAGCATGACGTAGGGATAGGTCGCGACGTCAGCGAGGTGGACCCGCTCGGCACGGGTCAGAGGATGCTCGGGCGCAAGCCACAGCCGGCGCGGCGATCGCAGCAAGGTCTCGCTGGTAAGCATCGCGTTGTCGCGCAGGTTCGAGACCAGCATCACCGCGAGGTCGAGCGCACCATCGACGAGTGCGCGTTCGAGCACGTCGCGCGGCGCCTCGAACAGCTCGATCGTGATTCCGGGGAAACTCGCCTTGAAGCGCATCTGATGACGCGGCAGGAAGTAGCCCGACACGGTGTAAGTGACGCCGACGCGGATCGTCCCGAACAGGGGGCCGGCGGACATCTGCGTGTCGCGCACAGCCTCGGCGACGGCGGCGAGGATATGACGGCCCTGGGAGAGGAAGCGGCTGCCCTCCATGGTGACCGTTACGCCGTTCGGCGCGCGCTCCAGCAAGCGGGCGCAGACGGTGGCCTCGAGCTGCTGGATCGCCGCGGTGACCGCAGATTGCGAGACGTTGAGATCGATGGCCGCCTGGCTGATCCGCCCGGTCTCGGCGGCGGCGACGAAGTAGCGGATCTGTTTCAGAGAAACGGACATCGCGGTTGTTCCGATGTTTGCATAACTCATGAGCAGTGTTTCTCAGCCCCAATGTGTCCGCTGCAACTCTCGTGCCGCCCGACGGACGGCACGCCGTGGCACCGACCTCAGATGTGCGAGCGCGCAACCGACAGCCACAGGTTTAGACGTGACCATGCGCGATCGCGTCAGCGCCGGCGGCCGAGGTCCGTTGGCAGATGCGGCGAGCTCCTGGCGTTTACGCCATGGCGTTGCGAAGCTTGCCCAGCAGCTCGGTCCGGCTCTTGCGTGCCGCAAGCGCCTGATCCATATCGACCTTGACGAACTTCACCGGCGTGTTGGGCTGAAGCTGACCGATCAGATCCATATCAGCGGCGATCACGGTGCCGACCATGAAGTAACCGCCGCCGGATACGGCGTCGCGATGCAGCACGATCGGCTCGGTGCCGCCGGGAACCTGGATCGAGCCGTAGGGATAGCAGGCATCGGTGATGTTGGATGGATCGGAGCCGGCGCCGAACGGCGGTTCGCGCGGAACGAATTCGAGCGGCTTGCCGCCCTTGAAGCGGTAGCCGATCCGGTCGGCTTCCGGCGCGACCTTCCAGGTGTCGGAGAAGAACCCGCTGCCGGCAGCTTCGGTGATGCGGTGCCAATAGAGGCCGGGCATGGCGCGCAGCTCTGTCGGCATTCCCGCCGGTTGTCCGCGCAAATCGTTGGCGACGGTGCGGCCGTCCTTGACCGTCGCGCTGGCATGGCCGACCGGCAATTCGTCGCCGGCCTCGAGCTTGCGGCCCTTGAAGCCGCCGAGCGCGCCGAGTGCGTAGGTCGATCGCGAGCCGAGCACCACGGGCACATCGATGCCACCGGCGACCGCGATGTAGCCCCGTGCGCCTCGCTTGAGGAAGTCGAAGGAGAGAATCTGGCCGCGCTTCACCTTGAAGCTGGTCCAGGTCTCGCGCGGGTCGCCGTCGAGTTTCGGCGGCAGCTCCGCGCCGGTGACGGCCACCGTGGCGTCCTCGGTGAATTCGAGCTCGGGCCCCATGAACACCGCTTCAAGCACCGCAGCGCCTGCATCATTGCCGACGAGCAGATTTGCGGCGACCAGCGCGTGACGGTCCATGCCGCCGGAGAGCGGGATGCCGATGTGATAATAGCCGGGACGTCCGAGGTCCTGGACGGTGGTCGCAAGACCCGGCTTCAAAACCCTAACGGCCATGGAGAACTCCATCGAGCTTGCTGTTGTAGCCATCAATGTCGCGGTTGAACTCGGTCAGCGAGAACGAGACGTCGCGGATCACGGGCGCAAATCGGCCGGCGTCGACGTCGGCGACCGCAGAGTCATAGGCTGCCCGGTCGATCGGTTTCCATTTCACGATGTCGCCCGGTTTGAACAGGCACATGAAGTCGCGCAAATAGCTGATAGTCTGGTTGGGATCATAGATCGGCATCGGCGTGATGCCGAACATCTGGTAACCGCCGGCGCCGCGCACCGAATAAATGCAGCTGAAACAGCCGCCATGCCCGACGGTGAGCTTCGGCGTATCCGTGCGCGGGCGCAGATATTTCGGGGCCTGAAGCTGCCGCTTGCGCTCGACCATCTGGTAGAGGAAGGGCAGGCCGGCGACGAAGCCGACCATCGAGACGAACCAGGGCGCGCTGGAATGCGCCTTGATGAAGGCATCGACGCTGTCGAGGCCGTTGATCCGCGCGGCGTATTCGAGGTCGGTGCCATCAGGATCCTGGTGACGCTCGCGGAAGCGCATCAAGGTCTCATGGGTCCAGGGATCGTCGTAGAGCACGGGAATCTCGATGATCCGCGTCTTGATCACCGGTTCCGATTTCTCGGATGCGGAATCCAGCCGCTTCAGCTCGGCGAGCAGATCGTCCGGCTTGATCTGATCCGGATCGAACTTGACCTGATAGGACGCGTTCGCCGGGCAGATCTCGGTGACGCCCTTGATCCTGGCATCGCGCACCGCATTGGTGATGAACAGGCTCTTGAAAAAGGCCTCGAGCGACATCGCTTCGCCGACCTCGGCGAAAATGTGCTCATCGCCGCCGAAGGAAAATCGAGTTTGCATGCTAGCGGCCTCCTGTTGCTGACGGGGCGGATTTTCTCGCCATCATGAGGCGACCTTCGCGGCTGATGGCGGCTGATCGGTGGCAAGGGCGGTGGCATGGGACTCAAGCCATGGTTCGAGCCATGCCGTATGGAAGCGTCCAGCCTGGACGTCGGCGTCGCGCGCCAGCGCCTGGTGCAGGGGCTTGGTCGTGAAAATGCCTTCGACGCTGAGCTCGGCAAGCGCGCGCTCGAGTTTCTTCATGGCGCTCGGCCGGTCCTTGTCGTGCACGATCAGCTTGCCGAGCAGGCTGTCGTAGAAGGGAGGCACCGTGTAGCCCTGATAGAGCATGCTGTCGAAGCGAACGCCGTCGCCGACGGGCACGCTGAGCGCGCTCACCGTGCCCGGGTTCGGCAGGAAGTTTCTGGCGGGATCCTCGGCGTTGATACGGACCTCGATCGAATGGCCGCTGACGCGCATCTCGTTCTGGCTGATGCGCAAGCGTTCGCCGCCGGCGATCTGGATCATCTCGCGGACGAGGTCGATGCCCGTGATCATTTCCGTGACCGGATGCTCGACCTGGATGCGGGTGTTCATCTCCAGGAAGTAGAATTCGCCGGTGGCGTCGTCGTAGAGATATTCGAGCGTCCCGGCGCCGCGATAATTGACCGCTTTGGCGAGTGCCACGGCCGAGGTGCAGAGTCTCTCCCGCACGGCCTGGGTGAGCGAGGGCGAGGGGGCTTCTTCCCAGACCTTCTGGCGGCGGCGCTGCAACGAGCATTCGCGCTCGAAGCAATGGATCACGTCGTGTCCGTCGCCGAGCACCTGCACCTCGATATGCCGCGCGCCTTCGATCAGCTTTTCGACGTAAAGCCCGCCGTCGCCAAAGGCCGCGAGCGCCTCGGCCTGTGCCTGCGGCATCAGATGCTGAAACTCCTCTGGCGACCGCGCAATGCGGATGCCGCGTCCGCCACCTCCGGCGGCGGCCTTGATCATCACGGGGAAGCCGGTTTTCTCGACCAGCGCGAAGGCCGCCTCCGCCGACTCCAGCCGCCCCTGGCTGCCGGGGACGGTAGGCACGCCGGCCGCGGCGGCGGCCTCGCGTGCCGCGACCTTGTCGCCCATCAGCCGGATCGATTGCGCGGTTGGGCCGACAAAGATCAATCCCGCCGCTTCGACAGCGGCGGCGAACTCGGCGTTCTCGGCCAGGAAGCCGTAGCCGGGATGGATGGCGTCGGCGCCGGTGCTCCGCGCCGCGGCGAGGATGGCCGCCTGGTTGAGATAGGATTTCGACGCCTGCGGCGGACCGATATCGACCGCTTCGTCGGCGAGCCTGACTGCAAGCGAGTCCTGGTCGGCCTTGCTGTAGACCTGCACGGTTGCAATGCCGAGATCGCGCGCTGCGCGGATGATGCGCACCGCGATCTCGCCGCGATTGGCTATGAGGAGCTTCTTGATCGCCATGGCTGGTCGGAGAGCCCTAAACGTCGATTTCGGCGATCGGCTGGCCGGCCATCACGGCATCTTCATTCTCGGCCAGGAAGCGGACGATCTTGCCTGCGATGCCAGCTTTCACCTCGTTGAACGATTTCATCACCTCGATAAGCCCGATCGTGTCGCTCTCGGCGACGGCGTCGCCGTCGTTCTTGTAGACCGGCTTGTCGGGCGCGGGCTTGCGATAAAAGATGCCTGGGAGCGGCGAGAAGATCTGCTGCGTTGCCATTGTTTCCTCGTGTTGTATTGGTTCGTTGCCGCGTCGGTTCAGCGCGCGGTGAGATAGGGGCGCACCGCCTCGCGGACGGCCTCGGCGATGGCGACGGCGTTCGGCGTGTCGGAGTGGATGCAGATCGAATCGGAGCCGACCACGATGTCGTTTCCGGCCACCGTGCGCGTCTTGCCTTCATTGACCGCCCTTGCGCATCGGGTGGCGGCGTCGGCTGGATCCTTCGCCTCGTGCTCGCGGGTGATGATCAGGCTGCCGTCGGCATTGTAGTCGAGGTCGGCATAGTATTCGGCGACGAAGGCATGACCGCGCCGCTCGTAGACCTTCTGGTGCAGCGTTCCCTTCATGCCGAGCAGCGGTACCTTGTAGACGTCAGCGGCATCAGCCACGGCTTCGGCGATCTCCTCGTTGCGCGATGCCATGCCGTAAAGTGCGCCGTGCGGCTTGATGTGATTGAGCGCCATGCCTTCGGCATCCAGGAAGGCCTTGAGTGCGCCGATCTGATAGAGCAGGCAATTGGCCAGCTCCTCGCGGTCGATCTTCATCTCCCGGCGACCAAATCCCTGCAGATCGGGCAGCGACGGGTGCGCCCCGACCTTGACGCCAAATTGCTTGGCGAGTTGCACGGTCTTGCGCATGTGATTGAAGTCGGAGGCATGAAAGCCGCAGGCGACGTTCGCGACGTCGATATGAGGCATCAATGCCTTGTCGTCGCCCATCTTGTAGAGACCGTAGGCCTCGCCCATGTCGCAGTTGATCACGACCATCTCCTGATTTCCTTCCAACTGGCTTTGCATATGACCGGCGAAGGCCGCCCAGGGTATGACTGGCGCACCCAGGGCGGCGCATTGCCGGGTTACTTGGACACCAGATAGTCGAGCGGGATCTTTTCCGAGATCGTCCACTGGTCGATCACCTGAGGCTTGCCGGCCTCGGTATCGACGATCAGATAACGACCCTGGTTCTGGTGGTGGATGTCCTTGGTGAAGGTGCGCGGCCCGAACAGCGTGGACTCGTTGTTCATCTTCTCGAGCTCGGCCACGACGGCTGCCGCATCGGTCGATTTGGCGCGTTCGACCGCCTTGGCCCAGACGTCGATCAGGACGTAGCCCGGATAGACGTACTGGCTGGAGGGGTCACCGCCGGTGACCTCCTTGTACTTCTTGTTGAACTCGTTGACCTTCGGGTTCGGATCGTCGCCATAGACCGAGCCCTGCACCGGGACGTAAAAGTTCGAGAGGTCAGGAACGGCGTTCATCCAGTAGCTGCCGTCGACACCCGACCCGTTGAGGATCATCGACTTGATGCCGGCGGCACGGATCTGCTTGATGGCGGAGACAGCGCCCGGCATCATCGTGCAGAGCATGATGGCGTCAGGCTCCTTCGGCAGGCTCTTGATGCGCGTGATCTGCGAGGCGATCGAGGCATCGTCGTTTTTGAACGTGTCGCTGCCGACCAGCTTGGCCTCTTTCAGGCGCGGCAGCATCCAGTCGAAGCCGTCGCAGATACCCTTGTTGTAGACGGTCCAGCTGTCGAGCAGCCGATAGAAGCTGCGTGCGTTCTTCTTGGTGTAAGCCCATTCCGACATGGTCGCTCCCTGCACCGGTGCCAGCACCGAGGCCGAGAACGAGAACGGGCCGACGCCGGGGATGCCGGCCTTGATCGATTCGGCGCAGAGGAAGAAGGAAACCTTGCCGGCAGCCTGCGCCTGCAGCGCCGCGGGCGCGCCGAAATCGTAGTCGCAGGAGACGATGACGAGGTCGGCACCCTGGTCGAGCACCGCAAGGCCGGCTTTGGCACCCTCGGCCTGATCGGTCTTGGTGTCGGCAAAGACGGGCTTGATCTTCTTGCCGAGCAGGCCGCCGGCCTTGTTGATCTCCTCGATCCGGATCAGCGCCGCGTCCTGCGCCGGCTTGTCATAGGCCTGCATGAATCCGGATGCAGCGGTCGCAAATCCAACAACGATCTCGTTGGCTGCCCGGGCCGGCGTGAACCAGAGCGCGGATGCTCCGGCCAAGATGCTGAGTAATGTCGTAAAGCGCATAACCCCACTCCTCCAGTTGTACAAACGAGCGTCAGTGCAGTTCCTTCAGCGCGGTCTGGACCGGCTGCGTCAGGCGGCGCTGCAACGGCCATCGACGCCAGGAGAATTCCTGGTTGCGGGTCAGTCCCGTCGGCAAGTACATCAGGATCGCGATGGTGATGATGCCGATCGCGATCTCCTGGACACCGTTCGGCAGGCCGACGGTGTGACCGCCGAGGCTGATGCCCTTCTCGAGATTGCGGAACAGCTCGATCAGCACGGATATCGCGACCACGCCCGAGACGGCTCCGCTGAGGCTGTACATGCCGCCGACCACCAGCATCGATAGCGTGATGAACGTCGTCCGCAGATAGAATGCGCCGGGATTGACGATGCTCAGGAAATGCGCGTACAGCGCGCCGGCGAGCCCGATGATGAAGGCGCTGACGACGAAGGCGATCAGCCGCTCGCGAACGATATCGATGCCGGAGGCGCTGGCCGCGACGGCTTCGTCTCGCGTGGCGCGAAGTGCCAGTCCGGAGCGCGAGATCGAGTAGAGATAGGCGATCGCGATGGCCACGGCGCCGCCGATCCATCCGGTCCAGACATTCATGGTGGGCGGAATGCCGACGATCGAACCCTGTCCGCCCGTCACCGAATCCCAGTTCGAATAGACATTGTTGATGACGCCGAGCAGGCCGAAGGTCGCAATCGAGGCGGCGATGCCCGACAGGCGCATGATGACGCGGCCGACGATCAGCGCGAACAGTGCCGCAAACAGTCCGGATATCGGCGTCGCCACCCACATCGGCAGTTGCGCGTGGAGCAGCCACGCCGGCAGCCCCTTGAGCGTGATCGACTTCATCACCGGCGGAATGGTGAGCCAGGCGGTCATGTAGGCGCCGAGGCACATGAAGCTGATATGGCCGAACGACAGCAGGCCCGAATTGCCGACGAAGACGTAGAGCCCGACCACCACCATGATGTTGATGAACATCTCGACCACGGTGCGGTTGAAGGCCCGGCTGCCGAATTGATAGGAGAGGGCGGCCATGATGAGCAGCGCCACGATCAGCACGATCGGCGTGATGATCGTTTGCCGGATGACAGACGGCCGCTGCGACATCGATCAGACCCTCTGCTTGGCGGATTTCGGTGCGAACAGGCCCTGCGGCCGCACCAGAAGGACGACGATGACGGCGCCGTAGACGAAGGCGTCGCGGAATACCCTGGCGTCGTGTGGCAGGGTCGCCTGGAACACGACGCTGGCCGCACCGATCAGGAAGCCGGCGGCAACGGCGCCGGGAATGCTGCCGAGGCCGCCGATCACGGTCGCGATGAACGCGATCAGCATCACGTTGGCGCCCATGCCGATGTCGGCGGTGCCGGAATTGGTCGCCAGGATCAGGCCGATCGCCGCCGCCAGCATGCCGCTGATGGCGAAGGCCAGCAGGATCACACCGTTGGCGCGGACCCCGAGCATGCGCGCCATGGTGAAATTGTCGGCGGCCGCGCGCATCTCGAGCCCGTAGCGCGTGCGCTTGAGGAACAGGACGAGGACCACCAGCACGGCCAGCGTAACGATGATGGTCACGACCTGGAGCATCGGGATGTGAGCGCCCAGGAGTTCGACCGGCAGGCCGAGGCTCGGCCACAGCGTGATCGACTTCGGCCGGCTGGAAAACAGCATCAGCAGGAGATGCCGGATCACGAAGCCGAGCGCGAAGGAAGCGATCATCATCGTCGCCGGATTGGCATTGCGGAAGCGGCGGAAGACGACGATCTCCGACAGGATCGACAGCGCGGCTCCGATCAAGAGCAGCAGCGGGATCAACAGATAGAACGGCAGCTGCCCGGCAAAGACGATCGCCGCCGCATCGATCGACGGCCACAGCATGGCGAAGACGCAAAACGCGATGAAATCGCCGTGGGCGAAGTTGACGAGCCGCATCACGCCGAAGATCAGGGCGATGCCGAGCGCACCAAGGGCGTAGAGGCTGCCGAGGCTGAGGGCATCGAAGATGATCTGGAGCAGCTCGCGCATCTCAATGATCTCCGAAGCCGAAATAGGACTGCTTCAGGCGATCATCCCTGACCATGTCGGCCGCAGGGCCCTCGAGCACGATGCGGCCGCCGCGGATCAGGACCATCCGTCCGCCCGTCATCATGGCGCGTGTCGAACTCTGCTCGACGATCAGGAGGGTGAGATTGCGCTGCGTCCGCAGCCGCACCAGGATCTCATAGACCTGGTCGATGATCTTTGGCGCAAGGCCGAGCGACGGCTCGTCGATCGCCATGATACGGGGCGCGGCCATCAAAGCGCGGCCAATGACGAGCATCTGCTGCTGGCCGCCGGAGAGCATTCCCGCCGGGGTGTGGCGGCGCTCGGCCAGCATCGGGAATTCCTCGTAGACCTGATCCAGATCGTCGGCGATCTTCTTGCGGTCGGCGCGCATGCCGGTTCCGACCTTCAGATTCTCCTCGATCGTCAGCGCGCCAAAGACATTGCGTCCCTCCGGAACCAGAGAGAATCCACGCCGGGCGATGTCTTCGGGCGCGGCACCCGTGATCTTTGCGCCATCGATCATGATGGACCCGGAGCCCGGTGGCACGACGCCCGCGATGGCGTTGAGCAAGGTCGACTTGCCGGCGCCGTTCGGGCCGGTCACGAACAGGATCTCGCCTTCATCGATCTTCAGCGTCAGGCCGCGGAGAGCCGTCAGGCGCCCATAGCTGACGGTGATGTCGTCGACGGCAAGCAGCGTCATGACGCGACGGCCTCTTCGGCGGCGACCGGCGGAAGCGGCTCGTCGCGCTGCGTACCCATATAGGCGTGCCGCACCGCATCGCTGTCACGGATCTGAGCGGGCGGGCCGACTTCGATGACCTCGCCGGAATCGAGGACGTAGATGCGCTCGCAGAGCTCGAGCACGAGGCCGATATTGTGCTCGATCAGCAGCACCCCGACATTGAGCTCGCCGGCGATCCGCCGGATGATGGCGGCAAGTTCGTGGCTCTCATGCTCCGACATTCCAGCCGCCGGTTCGTCGAGCAGCAGATAGCGCGGTGTGCACATGATGGCGCGGCCGATCGCGACGCGGCGCTCGTCGGTATAGGGCAGGGCACCGGCGATCGTGTTGGACAGATGCGAAATGCCGAGCCAGGCCATGACGCGCTCGGCTTCACCGATCGCCTCCGGGCGGGATTGGCCCAGGCCGACGCCGGTGACCTCAAGGTTGTCCATCACCGGCAGGTCGCGGAAAAGTCGGCCCGACTGGAAGGTCCGCGCCACGCCTTTGCGGCGCAGCTTGTGCGCTGCAATGCCATTCAGCGTGTCGCCCTCCAGTTCCACGGTTCCGGCGCCAACCGGCTGGAAACCCGTCAGCACGTTAATAAGGGTGGTCTTGCCGGCTCCATTCGGACCGATCAGTCCGACGATACGTCCCCGCGGTACGGTCAAGGTCACGTTGGACAGCGCCTTCAGGCCTTCGAATTGGACGCTGATATCGCGAGCGACCAATTCCAAACCATCGGACATGACCTCAATGCCTCTCACTCGCGAACCGACGGATTGATTTTTCCGTTCCCCCGGGGGATTGTAAAATTCGAAATATCGTTCGCTGATATCGGAAATTTTTATGTCTCTGACGTTCCGTCAGGTTCGGCATTTCATCGCAACAGCCGAGACCGGGCGCGTTTCGGCCGCCGCGGCGGCGCTCAGCGTGACGCAGTCTGCGGTCACCGCGTCCATCAAGGCGCTCGAGGCCGAGCTCGGTCACAAGCTGTTCGACCGTCATTCGAACGGCGTGACGCTGACCTTCGACGGACGGGAGTTCTTGCAGCGTGCCCGCGCCATCGAGGCCAGCGTGTCGGATGCCATACGTGGGCCGCATCGCTGGGGAATGCAGGTCGACGGCACCGTCGATGTCGCCGTCAGCTACACCATCGCCGGATATTTCCTGCCGCCCTTGTTGTCGCGCTTCTGGCGATCATTCCCGGGCATCACGGTGCGTCTCCACGAGTTTCCGCGCGACGCGATCGAGCAGAGCTTGATCAGCGGTAGCGTCGATGCGGCCATCATGCTGGTCGCGAACCTGCATGACCGGCACTCCATTCGCTCGCGGCTCTTGTTGCGCTCGCCGCGTCGCTTGTGGACTTGCGTCAATCATCCGCTGCTGCGCAAGGACAGCATCAAGCTGGCGGACCTGGCAAGCGAGCCCTATCTGATGTTGACCGTCGATGAAGCCGAACGCTCCGCGATGCGTTACTGGCAGCATACGGCGCACGTGCCGAACGTCATCTTCCGGACCCTGTCGGTCGAAGCGGTTCGCAGCATGGTCGCAACCGGCATGGGAATTACCATTCTGTCCGACATGGTCTACCGTCCCTGGTCGCTGGAAGGACATCGCATCGATCTCAAGACGCTCGATGACGATGTCCACACCATGGATGTCGGGCTTGCCTGGAAGGACAAGGCGAAGCTTTCTCCGGCGGCTCGCGCGTTCTGCGAGTTCGTTGCTCATTCCTATCCCGGATCCGAGCCGATCCAATTTGAATAGCGGACTTGCCCCTGCCAAGGGCAGGCTTGCGCAGCGTCTTTCCTTGGCCGGAGCCTGGTCAAACTGCTCATGATGGATTGGATCGAAGGTTGCCGACACGTGCCTCTGCCCCAACGTCGAACAGGCAAAGGCGGCGCAGAATGTCAGGGGTTACCTGTGGGCTTGGACATCGCTGAACGCGCGCGTCTCAGG
>NZ_JAQOSR010000270.1:0-7436 GCF_046718885.1 Bradyrhizobium sp. UFLA01-814
ACGGGAGCTTTCTGCGCGTCGATCGCCGCATTCCTAAACTCCACCTTCCGGGGTAGACTAAGCGCTCTCTCGTGCTTGCCGGATCGGCCCTCTTAGTCTAATCGACAAGTTCGTTAGTTGCGGGCACAGCCACCATGGAGCCGATCCATAAGGGCTTCAATTCGGCACCATGCCCTTCGGCCGGAGACACGGATGCAATCCGCTTCCAACCCAGACAGTCGCGCGGTCGACGCCCGCTGCGTGCGCCTGCTGACGAAGGCGGAGAACGCGGCGGCGGTGGCGCCGGTGGTCGAGACTCATGCACTTTCGCGCGGCGACAACGACGTCTTGATCGAGGTGAGGGCGGCGGCGGTCAATCCGTCCGATGTGAAAGCCGCGACCGGGCTGATGCCCTATGCCATATTCCCGCGTACCTCGGGCCGCGACTACGCCGGCGTCGTGATCGATGGCCCGGCTGAATTCATCGGGCGTGAGGTGTTCGGCTCGTCCGGCGACCTCGGCATCCGCCGCGACGGCACCCATGCCACGCATCTGGCGGTCGAGCGCGATGCGGTGGTGGAAAAGCCCGCCGGCATTTCCTGGGACGAAGCCGCCGGGATCGGCGTGCCCTTCGTCACCGCGATGGAGGGCCTGCGCCGCGCCGGCCTGCCGAAGACGGGCGAGAGCGTGCTGGTGATGGGCGTCAACGGCAAGGTCGGGCAGGCCGCGGTGCAGATCGCGAGCTGGCACGGTGCGCGCGTGATCGGCGTGGTGCGCAAGAGCGAGCCCTATGAGGGCCACAGCAATTCGCCGGTCGAGGTGATCGACGCCTCGACCACCGACGTCGCCGCTCGCGTGCGCGAGCTGACCGGCGGCAAGGGCGCCGACATCGTCTACAACACGGTCGGCGATCCCTATTTCCAGGCCGCGCACAAGTCGCTGGCGCTGCGCGGCCGCCAGATCCTGATCGCGGCGGTCGACCGCATCGTGCAGTTCGACATCCTCGAATTCTACCGCGGCCAGCACACCTATGTCGGCATCGACACGCTTGCGTTGTCGTCGGTTGCGACCGGCGAGGTGTTGCGCGAGCTTGCGCCGGGCTTTGCCGGCGGACATCTGAAGCCATTCCCGATCAAGCCGAGCGCGATCTATCCGCTGGAACAGGCCAAGGCGGCGTTTGTTGCCGTGGCAGGCTCGTCGCGTGACCGCGTGATTTTGCGGCCCTAATTCCACCCGTCATTGCGAGGAGCGAAGCGACGAAGCAATCCACTCTCTCCCGCCCGCGGTGATATGGATTGCTTCGCTTCGCTCGCAATGACGAAGGCAACTGAAGGACTTCCATGGACCCCGCCACGATCGTCATCATCGCCGCCCTGATCATCGGCCTGATCTATGGCTCGGTCGGGCTGCTCAGCGGCTTCTGCATGATGAGCGGCCTGCGCGGCTGGTGGGCGGAGGGTGACGGCCGCCTGGTGCGCACCTATGCGCTGGCGATGGGGGTTGCGATCGCGGCCTCGCAGCTTTTGGCGGCGGCAGGCCTCGTCGATCTCGGCAAGTCGATCTATCTGCAGCCGTCCTTCTCGGCGCCGGTGATGTTCCTCGGCGGGCTGCTGTTCGGCTATGGCATGGTGCTGTCGAACGGCTGCGGTTCCCGAGCCCTGGTGCTGCTGGGGCGCGGCAATCTGCGCTCCTTCGTGGTCGTGATCGTGCTCGGCATCTTCGCCGAGATGACGCTGAAGGGTCTGATTGCCCCGGCGCGGATCGCAATGGTGCAGGCCTCGCAGGCCACGGTCGCCGCCAATTCTGTGCCGTCACTGCTGGTGAGCGCCGGCCTCGGCGCGGTGCAGGCGCGAATGGTCGCCGCCTCGGTGCTATCAGCCGTCCTGATCATCTTTGCCTTCGCCCATGCGCCGTTCCGGAAATCATTCGGACAGATCGCGGCCGGCCTGATCGTCGGCCTGCTGGTGGCAGGAGGCTGGTACGCGACCGGTTATCTCGGCGCGGATGATTTCAATCCGGTGCCGGTGACCTCGCTGACCTTCATCGCGCCGATCGCCGACGCCCTGCAATATGTGATGCTGTCGACCGGTTCGACGCTCAATTTCGGTATCGTCACCGTGTTCGGCGTGTTTGCCGGCAGCCTGATCACGGCCATCGCCACCGGGCGCTTCCAGCTCGAAGGCTACCGGTCGCCGCAGCACATGCTGCGCTCGGCGAGCGGCGCCGCGCTGATGGGCGCCGGCGGCGTGATGGCGTTCGGCTGCTCGGTCGGGCAGGGGCTGACCGGACTGTCGACGCTCTCGCTGTCGTCCCTCATCGCGATCGCCGGCATCATGCTCGGCACGGCGCCGGCCTGCGCGGCGCGCTGCGAGTGAGGCCGCTCGCGACGGCCTAGGGCGTTTACTCATAACCGTCGGCTTCCAGTCATAAAGCGGAAGTTGCCCAGTTCGGTAGTTATCGGCGGCTTATGACCCGAACCTGATCCATTGGTGGATTCTGGCAAACCACCTGCGCTCGTGGTCGGCACTGTCACCATGTTCGGCTACGAGACGGCGCCAATTACGGCTGCGGTCCCGACAGATTCATCTCACGCTCCGCCCGAAACACGTTACCATAGAGAGTTGCTATCCATCGACGGCCGCGAGAAGTGACATTGAGATAGCGTATCGCCGTTTGAATTTGGGGGGCAGCGGTCTTCCAGTAAAATTGGGGATACTTATAAACGATGTCTGCCGGCGTCGCGTAGCCCAGCGTTTTGTTGAGCCCGACCTCTTCAAATTCGTAGAACAGCGCGTTCGACTTCCTCAGATAGTGGGGATCGCCGAGCTGCCCGATAAGATCGGCGGCTCGCAGCAGCAACCCCTCTTCTTCTATCAGACTGTCGTTCGAGGATAGCGTATAAGGAAAGCGGGTATATTCGATTGCCCGGGCCACGCGGTTCGCATCCAACTCTTCTGAGTCCCGGCGCTCGAGGACGAACAATTTCGAACGGTCCACGTGATACGGAGCAAGCGCGGCATCGGACGATCCTCGAGGCAGACGAATGGTACCGCCATTTACATCTGCGATAAAGGACTCGTCTTCATCTCCTTGAACAATGCCGCGAACGTACCCGATGTCATGGGTGAGGCACGCCAGAATGAAATTCGCATAATCGTTTGCTGTCGTCGGCCGCAACAGCGCACGTCCGGTTAAGATGTCGTGTCCGGCAAGGGTAACGAGCAATGTATGCTCAATGTTGTGGTACAGGGCGTCGCTGTTACCGATGCACTCCAACGTGAGCTTCGCCGCAAACGGAAGCAGCTCAGTCAAACCGGCATGTGAAGCGCCAAACCGGTCCTTCGTTTCCGCCGTTAGAAACGACCCCAAGGCTTGCGATACCAGTTCCGGAACTGTGATCATTTCAATATCCCTTCAGCTTGCGCAGCAATGATACGTCGAGCACTCGATGTCGGGCAGGGTTGGGAGTATCTAACGATCTCAGCGCAGCAACTCTATAGTAGCCGGCCCCCGCCCCTTGATCTGGATCAATGTAGGCGCCCGGGTCACTGCCCTTTTCGGAAGTGCCGCGCAGGCTATCGAAAGTCAGGTGTCGGAGGTGAAGCGGACGTTACGGTTGCGCGTTCCGACTTCCGAGTTGACCCTCAGCAGACATTCCCACGCCAAAGCGCCCTTGTTATTCAATCGTCGCGCCTCATCGCGCAGTGGCGAGCGGATCGCACTCGAGAATGACGTCGTAGTCTAGCGTCGGCCGCCCATCAGGCGCAGCATCATCATGAACAGGTTGATGAAGTTGAGGTAGAGCGACAGCGCACCCAACACTGCCTTGCGGCCGGCCGAAGTGGTGTCATCGCCGCCGTCGTACATCCCCTTGATCCGCTGGGTATCGTAGGCCGTGAGCCCCGCAAAGACGCCGACTCCGATAATGGAAATCATCCAATCGAGCCCGCTCGATCTCAGAAACAGATTGACCAGGCTAGCGATAATGATGCCGATCAAGCCCATAAGCAGGAACGTTCCAAATCCAGACAAGCTTCGCTGGGTACTGTAGCCCCAGATACTGAGCGCGCCGAAGGCCGCCGCTGAGATGAAGAACACTCTGGTGATCGAGGACTGTGTGTAAATGTGGAAGATGGTCGACAATGAAATCCCGACCAGGGCCGCATAGAGGAAAAACAATCCTCGCGCAGCTCCCACCGACAGCGTGTTGATTCGTGCACCGATAAAGAACACTAGTCCCAGTGGCGCCAGCATTAGCACCCACATCAGCGGACTTTGAAGCAATTCAGGGCCGGTGAACTGATAGGTCAAAAACGCTGCAGCGCCGGTCAAGCCAACGCCGGCGGCCATGTAATTATATACGCGCAGCATAAAAGCGCGAAGGCCGACGTCTATCGCTATGGCGCCGTTTGCGGGGAAGCCCGGCGCAGCTGCATTTCGATCATAGTTCGACATGAGTTGTGTCCTTCTTGAAAGGCTCCTGTGGGAAGTAGCCGACTGTACTCGTGATGTGCGGCTTCATTACCGGGGAGACGGTGCACTCATGATCGCTCCCACGTTTCGGTAACGCCCGGCGAGGTCGCCTCCGCCTTGGTACCGAAGATTGCGCTCATGAACTAAAACAAAAATGCTCATCCTTGAGTCCAACATCCTTCGGTACGTGTTGGGCGGCACTTCCTGGCCGACAGCGTAGTGGCCGGCCGGTGGCAGCGGTCTTGATCTGGATCAATACAATTTGCTCAATCGCGCCCGTTGCCGTTTCGCGATGTCGTTGCCCGCGCGCCGACGAGGCGATCGATTGAGCTGGCCATGTCCGCATTTGGCCCAAGGCCGACATGCAGCGACGTCGGTTTCGACGTCAGCGTCTGAGACCGACGCGGACGTGACGAATCTATGAGTACGGGCCCTCATTACGCACGCGACGGCGCGTCCGCGAGCGAACTCAGCGCGATGCCGCCGACGATCAGCGCCGCGGCGATCGCCAGCGACAGATCGATCGGCTCGCCAAGCAGCAGTGCCGCGGTCACGATGCCGACGATCGGCGTCCCCGTCGTGCCGAGCGAGGTGGTCAGCGCCGGCAGGCTCTTGTTGACCATGGACATCGCCCAATAGGCCAGCGCGGTGCCGATGAAGCCGGAATAGAGGAACAGCAGCAGGAGGTGTGGCGACCATGTCACCTCGGGCACGCCCTCGGTGATCAGCGCCGACATCGTCAGCACCAGCGTCGCGACCAGCACCTGCCACAGCAGCAATTGCAGCGGCGTCGCGATCCAGCGGTGCGAGCGGATGTAGATGATGTTCGCGGCCCAACAGATCGCGGCGATGATGATCATGCCGGCGCCGGCGAGGACGTGCAGATTGCTCCAGTCCAGCGACGCCGGGTTGAGGATCACGCAGAGCCCGGCGAGTCCGAGCGCGACGCCGACAAGCTTGAGCGCGCCGAGCCGTTCGGTACGCGCGGCGGCCGCGGCAAGCGCGACCCACAGCGGCGTGGTGTAGCCGAGCACGACGCCCTTGCTGGCCGGGAGATAGCGCAGGCCGGCGGCGACCAGCGTCGAGAAGAACGTCATGTGCAGCAGCGCCACGCTGAGCACCACCGGGACATCGGCGATCCGCGGAATGATCAAATTGCCGCTGGCGCGCAGGATCACCAGCAGCGCGATCAGGGCGACCCAGCTGCGGATCGAGGCGGTCCACAGCGGCGGCACCGCCTCGACCAGCGATTTCGTGACCGACCAGTTGATGCCCCAGGCCAGCACCACGACGATGAACAGGGCGGCGGCCTTGGCGGGGGAGAGTGACTGGTTCACGGCAGAATCCTTGCGGGCGATACCGCTTGTGAATAGGATCATGCTGGCTCTATCGAAAGAGTCAGATTTCGTAGAACGATGGAGCCAGATTGATCCTCGCCGAATTGCTCGCGCTGAAGCGATCGGACGATGCCGGGCTGGCCGCGCAGCTGACCCAGCAGCTGCGCGCGCTGATGGCGAGCGGCCGGATCCGGAGCGGCGCCATGCTGCCGTCGAGCCGCGGCCTTGCGGCCGAGCTCGACGTGGCGCGCAACACCGTGACGCATGCCTATGAGCAGCTGGCGGCCGAAGGATATCTGCGGGTCGCGGCGCGGCGGCGGCCGGTTGTGACCGACGATATCGAAGCGCGCTTCGCCAAACCTGCGCTGGCGCCAAAGCGCGAGGCCGCCCGCAAACCATTGCTGTCGCCCTGGGCCTTGCAGCTCTCCGACACCGATTGGCCGCTGTCCTACCAGGCGGATTTCCGGCCGCTCCGCCCCGGGCTTGCGGATGCGCGCGAGTTTCCGCACGAGATCTGGGCGCGCTGCCTGCGCCGCAGTGCGCTGCGCCGCCGCTTCAACGACCAAACCGTAGTCAACCGGCCAAGTCTGCGCGAAGCCTTATGCGACTATCTTGAAGTCAGCCGCGGGGTGCGTGCCGAGGCCGATCAGATCCTGATCCTGCCGACGGCGCAGGCGGCGCTGACGCTGATCGCCGCGACCACCATCGTGGCCGGCGATGCGGTGTGGACGGAGGATCCCGGCTATCCCGGCGCCGCGGCGGCGTTCCGCGCGGCCGGTGCCGACGTCGCCGGCGTCAGGCTCGATCAATGGGGAATGATGCGGATGCGCGCGACGCGCGCGCCGAAGCTCATCTTCGCGACGCCGTCGCATCAGCACCCGACCGGACGGGTGATGCCGGTCGCGCGCCGCACCGAGCTGTTGGCTTCCGCCGAGCCCGGCAAGACCTGGATCGTCGAGGACGATTACGACGGCGAGTTTCACTATGACAGTCGCCCGATGCCGGCGCTGCAGGGGCTCGATCGCGAGGGACGCGTGCTCTATCTCGGCACCTTCGCCAAGGCGATGACGGCCGATATCCGCATCGGCTATCTGGTGGTGCCGCCACAGCTGGCACGGACGATGGAGATCGCGCAGCGCCATCTCGGGCTGATCGCCTCCGTGCATGTCCAGGAAGCGCTGGCCGCCTTCATGGCCGACGGGCATTTCCTGGCCCATGTCAGGCGGATGCGGCGCATCTATCGCGCGCGCCGCGACCACCTCGCTACGGCGCTGGCGCGGCAGCTCGGCGAGGTGCTCACGGCCGAGGTCCCGCCTGGCGGCATGCAGCTGATTGCCCGTTTCAGGGACGGCGCCGCCGACCAAAGCGCAGTCGCGCGGCTGGTGGCCGCAGGGGTCGAGGTGCGCGCGCTGTCGAGCCTCGCGCTGGAGCGGCCGCGCGACCACGGCCTGTTGCTCGGCTTCGCCGCCTGGCGCGAGAACGAGATCGGCGCCGCGGTGCGGATCATGGCGAACTGCCTGATCGGCAAGCGCGCTGCGCGTGGGTAGAGGGGTGCTCGCACGATTTCGGAATAATGGAAGAATATCCCTGAGTCTGTCTCTTATACACATCTCCGAGCCCACGAGACTTAGGATATCATCTCGTATG
>NZ_JAQOSR010000271.1:0-7302 GCF_046718885.1 Bradyrhizobium sp. UFLA01-814
TCTCGAACCACGAGGCCAAGCACTTGCGCGGTCGCCAAGGGGCATATGCGATAGCCCTGCCCGCAAGCGGGAGAGGGAGCGCAGCTGCTTTCGGGACAGCGTCTAACTCGATCCTCATGAACGAGTCGGTACGGCGGATTAGCCGAAGGCGTAATCCGCCGTTCGCGTGGTGATGCGGCGGACGATGAGTTGCGTCAAGGATCGCTCAGCTGTGCACCAGCATGCCAACCCCAAGCGTGGCAACAGCGGCGAGAAACGATATGTCCAGAAATCGCAGCGGCGCTTTTGGACGATGACCGGCAGAACCGGAAATGACGTAATAGAGCCCATAGCCCGCGCCGAGAACGACGAACGTCAGCGTTTGCTTGAGCCAGAACGTCAAGACGACCGCAAGATCATCGATGCTGTCCAGGGCATAGGCGCCGACCGCGAGCAACGTGCCGATCGCGTAGAACAGCACGAGCGTTGACGTCAGTGATTTGGCGTCGCGGGACATGCGATGATCCTTGCATCCCGATCGTAATCAAACTGCAAAAAAGAAGGCCGCCCGGAGGCGGCCTTCGATCTCGATGGGGATGTGGGAGGCTTAGAAGCCGCCCATGCCGCCCATTCCACCCATGCCGCCGCCGCCCGGCATTGCCGGCGCCGCGTCCTTCGGCAGTTCGGCGACCATGGCTTCGGTGGTCACGAGCAGGCCGGCCACGGAGGAGGCGTCCTGCAAGGCGGTGCGCACCACCTTGGCGGGGTCGATGATGCCCTTGTCGACCATGTCGACATAGTCCTCGGTCTGGGCGTCGAAGCCGAAGGTCTCCGACTTGTTCTCGAGGATCTTGCCGACCACGATCGAGCCCTCGACACCGGCGTTCTCCGAGATCTGGCGGACCGGAGCTTCGAGCGCCTTGAGCACGATGTTGATGCCGGCCTGGACGTCGGCATTCGGGTTGGTGAGCCGGCCGACCGCCTTCTTGGCGCGCAGCAGCGCGACGCCGCCGCCCGGCACGATGCCTTCCTGCACCGCGGCGCGGGTCGCGTTCAGCGCGTCCTCGACACGGTCCTTCTTCTCCTTGACCTCGACCTCGGTCGCGCCGCCGACCTTTATGACGGCAACGCCGCCGGCGAGCTTGGCGAGGCGCTCCTGCAGCTTCTCACGGTCGTAGTCCGAGGTGGTCTCCTCGATCTGCGCCTTGATCTGGCCGACGCGGGCGTCGATGTCCTTCTTCTTGCCGGCGCCCTTGACGATCGTGGTGTTCTCCTTGTCGATCACGATCTTGCCGGCGCGGCCGAGCATGTTGATCGTGACGCTTTCGAGCTTCATGCCGAGGTCGTCGGAGATCAGCTGACCGCCGGTCAGGATCGCGATGTCCTCCAGCATCGCCTTGCGGCGATCGCCGAAGCCCGGCGCCTTGACGGCGGCGACCTTGAGCCCGCCGCGCAGGCGGTTGACCACCAGGGTCGCCAGCGCCTCGCCCTCGACGTCCTCGGCGAGGATCAAGAGCGGACGGCCCGACTGCACCACGGCTTCCAGCACCGGCAGCATGGACTGCAGGCCGGACAGCTTCTTCTCGTGCAGCAGGATGTAGGCATCCTCGAGCTCGGCGGTCATCTTCTCGGCGTTGGTGATGAAGTAGGGGCTGAGGTAGCCGCGGTCGAACTTCATACCCTCGACGATATCGACCTCGGTCTCGAGCGACTTGTTCTCCTCGACGGTGATCACGCCCTCGTTGCCGACCTTCTGCATCGCCTGCGCGATCATCTTGCCGATCGCGGCATCGCCATTGGCCGAGATGGTGCCGACCTGGGCGACTTCGGACGAGGAGGCGACCGGCTTGGCGCGCTTCTCGATGTCCTTGATCACGGCCGCGACCGCGGTGTCGATACCGCGCTTCAGGTCCATCGGGTTCATGCCGGCGGCGACCGACTTGGCGCCCTCGCGCACGATGGCCTGCGCCAGCACGGTCGCGGTGGTGGTGCCGTCACCGGCGGTGTCGTTGGTCTTGGAAGCGACCTCGCGCAGCATCTGCGCACCCATGTTCTCGAACTTGTCGTCGAGCTCGATCTCCTTGGCGACGGTGACGCCGTCCTTGGTGATGCGGGGAGCGCCGAAGCTCTTCTCGATGACGACGTTGCGGCCCTTCGGGCCGAGCGTCACCTTCACGGCGTTGGCGAGCACGTCGACACCGCGCAGCATGCGGTCGCGGGCCTCTCCGGCGAATTTTACGTCCTTGGCAGCCATTGATTTGAACTCCTGGAATGTCTGTGGATTGGTTGTCGCTCGTTTTTCTCGTCATTGCCGGGCGAGAGCACGAAGTGCGTCTTCGTGCCAGATGACCCGGCAATCCATCGCTTCAGAAGATTGATGGATGCCCGGGTCATCTAGCGCGAAGACGCGCTTCTGCCCGGGCATGACAGCGGAGGGCGCGGCGGCCCTCGGAGTCCAAGGCGTTACGCCAGCACGCCCATGATGTCAGACTCCTTCATGATCAGGAGTTCCTGGTTGTCGAGCTTGACCTCGGTGCCCGACCATTTGCCGAACAGCACGCGGTCGCCGACCTTGAGGTCGATCGGGATCAGCTTGCCGGCCTCGTCGCGGCCACCCGGGCCGACGGCGACGATCTCGCCCTGGGACGGCTTCTCCTTGGCCGAGTCGGGAATGATGATGCCGCCCTTGGACTTCTCCTCGGCATCGATACGCTTGACGACGACGCGGTCGTGCAGGGGGCGGAAGGTGGATTTAGCCATGACGTTCCCTCTTGGAGGCTCGGTTTCAGGTCCGGTTCATCGGGACCGGCGTTGGATGCCGGCCGGTCGGCGCTGGGCAGGACGCCCGGCGCTCTTAGCAATCGTGGTGCGAGAGTGCTAATTGTGGGCCGGGAAATATGGCTTGGCGCAGTTTCTGTCAAGCAAACGGGTTAAGGCCTTGGTGAGGCCAATATAGGATGGTGGACCAGAAACCAAATCGTAGCGATGACGTAATTTTGTCAGACGTCATTGCTCCGCCTTAAGTTTTACGCTTGGCTGCAGGACGGGTGCGGCCGGGACATAGTCGGGGGATGCATATGATCAGGTCACTCAACGCGCGATTGGTCGCACGGTTCGCGGCTGTTTCGGCGCTGACGACACTCTTGGGGGCGTGCGGCAGCATGAGCCTGCCGTCGTTGTCGTCGAATCCTGAGCCGGCGCCAGCCGAGCCGGGCGTAGCCCCCGAAATGCCCGCAAGCATCCGCGCCGACGAGATCGTCGGCCGCTGGGGTCTCGCCTCGTTCCAGAATCCCGCCGACCGCGCCCGCACCGAGGCCGCCGCGCGCGGCCAGTGCAAGCAGCCTTACGTGATCGGCGCCGGCCAGAACGGCGGCGTCATCATGCATCTGGCCGACCAGGCCACCCCGCAGGAACTGCGGCTGAAGGGTTCCCCGAGCGGCAAGAACTATATCGGCCCGCCAGGACCGACGCCCGGCGAGCAGGACCGCGAGATCGTTTCGTTCGACGGCCGCGTCATGATCACCCGCTTCGTCGACAAGGACGCCGGGGTCCGCTACGGCAACATGGTCTATGTCCGCTGCGCCCCGAGGGCGTAACGGCGGGACTTCGAGCTATCTGCCGACATAGCGCCGCACAGTCGGCGCACCTCTCCCCCTGTGGGAGAGGTCGGCTTGCATCGCCAGATGCAATCCGGGTGAGGGGTCTCTCTTCGCGAGTGATCCTCTCGCGATCCGCGTGTGCGGCGACACCCATTCATCCGGCGCCGCAAACAACTGTCTTATCGCCGCACGCCAACCCGATTGACGCCGCCATTCAGGTTGCCGCCCGCATTGTGACGGACCGCGGCGCGCGCCACCGGACGCGGCCTGAGCACGACGCCCGCCCTCGCCACGCAACCCTGCGGATAACCGACATAGGTGCAGTAAACCACGGCCTTGGCCGGTGCTGAACTGACGGCGACACCGGCGATCCCCAACATGAGGCTCGCCGCAACGCCCGCAAGCGTCACAGACCTGGTCGAGAGAATGTTCGTCCGACGCATGGTGATCCTCCTCATCGCACGCGAACCGAAAGGTGAGGGCGCCGCTTCAGATGCGGCCCAAGGTTATCTTCAGCGGCAAGGGGGAGGTGACGTTGACGTAGATCAACGGCGGGCGCGACCCGCCGCTCCGTGAGATCGATTTGCCTCATCAAGAATGAGGACGGCTCAACGAGCCGCCCTCCTGGAGCGCCGTTGCGCCGACGTCACTGGCAGACGTACATGCGGCCGTCAGCCATCTTCGTCATCGTGCCAGGTTCGCAGCCGATGCCATTAGCTGCCTTGTACTCCGTCCATCCGGCGTATCCGTAATACGGACTGATCCTTTGGTAGGCTCGTGCCGGATAGTAGGGCTGGCCAAAGTAGGGATCCGTCTGGGCGGCATACGAATTGGTCCAATCGTTTGTGCCCCAGCCGGAATAGGCCGGCGCGGTAGCGGCCGCTGCGGCGACGGCTGCCGTAGCGGCGACACCCGCGCCAACCCCGTATCCGTACGCGGCGCGCCGGGTTTGGCGACGCGCAACGCCCGCGACGCTCACGGGCGTCAGCGGTCGGCCCACACGCGCCTGGGCGCTTTCGACCGAAGCCGAAATGCCGCCCTGCTCAGACCAGGTGACGGAGAACAGTGTCGCACAAGCGAAAGTCGAGAGCGCAATTGCAGTATTCCTGACAATTCCTTGCGTCATGTTCAATCTCCAGTGTTGAGTACTCCAGTGGCTCCCCCCAAAATCAGTGATCCGATAACAAGGCGGACGCGGTCAGCGCGAATGAATGAAACCCGCCGCTCATCGTCACAGCTACAAAAGGCGGCCTCGCGCTTCAGCAGCGTGCGAGGGATGGCAGTTCGCCCTCGTTGGATACGCACGGCGAGCGGCCGCGAACCTGTGATGGTGTGATGAGTGGACGTACCGCGCGGGGACGACCGGATTTACTCCGGAAGTCCCATGCAACCGGCACCCAATGTTGGCTCCCGGCATACGCATGACAATTTCCCCTCACGCACAGTATGCGTCAGCGACGCTAAGGCTGCCAGTAAATTTCCAATTGTCGCAATTGGCACAAACTGCATGTGGTGGCTGCGATTCGGGTGGTTCGTCTGTCTTCGGTGACCCGCTGCGAGCGCGAGGCCATGGCCTAAACAAAAACGCCGGCCCTCGAGGCCGGCGTTTTGTATTCTGCCGATGCGAGCGCTCAGTTGAACATCGCGTCGATGTCGTCCTGCGAGGCGTGGCCGGCGTCGCCGTCGAGCTTCGGGCCGTTGAGCAGGCGGGCATCGCCCTCGCGGGTATCGACGATCGCCGGCACGTGCGACTTGATGGCGTCGACGCCGCCCCAGATGTTCATCATCTCGTTGATGTGCTGTTCGATGAACTTCATCGTCTGCATCACCTTGCTGATGCGCTGGCCGGTGAGGTCCTGGAAGTTGCAGGCCTCGAAGATCGAGACCACGCGCTCCTGAATATCTTCGCTGAGCCGCTTCTGCTGGTCGGGCGTGACGTTGTTCGCGAGCGCGCTCGCGGCCTGGTCGATCGCCTCCACCGCCTCGAGGATCTGCTGGGTCGCCTGTTCGGTGCCGCCGACCACGGCGCCGAGCTCGCCATTGACCTTGGCCATCTCCTCGCCGTTGAAGCTCTTGCCGTGCAGTACGGCGATCTCGCGCTTGGTGCGGCTGATCGCGTCGTGGATCAGGTCGAGCTCGACCTTGAGCTTCTCGCACTGTTCGACCTGCGCGCGGTAGGTCTCGAGCAGCGCCTGGGTCTCGGCGACTTCGCGGGCGACCGCGGCATCGACGCTGTCGCCAGTGCGCTGTGCCGGTGCTGCGGCCATCTGGGCACGGATCGAGCGAAGCTCGGCCATGATCTCGCGATGCATCGGACCGAGATCGGCGCCGCTGGAAACATCCGGCTCCGGCATCACAACCTCGCCCATCGCCTGCTCGACACGAAAACGCTTGCGCTTCACTGACATGATTTTCATTCCCGCCCCTTCACTGAAATCCGTTCTAGACAGAGCGGATTTAACGTCAGGTTCACGCCGGAACTGTTTGCGCTGATAGCGCGCAACGGCCGCGCTACCGGCGATTAACCATGTCGCCGCGCCGTTCACGCAAAATAAACGCTGTCAGGGAAAACCGCGCTCCATTGCCGACGTGGTGAATCGAAACGGCCGATCCGTTTACCAAACCGATGCGGTTTTCATTGCTTATTGACCACGTGCAATGGCGCAAAGTCGGCGCCCTCGCGCATCACGTCACGACGAAACCAGTACAGAGTACGTCGATGTTCAGGAAAACCACGCTTGCGCTGCTCGCCGGCGCGTCTTCTCTTATTGCCGTTCCCCATCACGCCATGGCGATCGACGCGGCAGCGCCCGCCGAGCCCGCCGTCATCTATGCCAATCAGGGCGCTCCGCAGCCGCCGATGCGCACCGCCTATGTGCAGCCGCAGCGCTCCAACATGGGCGGCGGCTTCATCGAATTCCTGTTCGGCGATGCGCCGTCGTCGCAGGGGTATTCGCCGCAGCCGATGTATCAGCAACAGCCCGGCTATTACGGCAACCGTCAGCTGCCGCCGATGGATCCGCAGCAGCAGATGCTCCGGCAGCAGGAGGAGGCCGCGGGCGATCCGGCGCAGCGTCCGTTCGATCCGAGATACGAAAAGCAGCTGGTCGACTATTCCGGCAAGGAAGGCGCCGGCACCATCGTCGTCGATACGCCGAACAAGTTTCTCTATCTGGTGCAGGGCGACGGCCGCGCGCTGCGCTACGGCATAGGCGTCGGCCGGCCCGGCTTCACCTGGGCCGGCGTGAAGACGATCTCGGCGAAGAAGGAGTGGCCGGCCTGGACGCCGCCGCCGGAAATGCTGGCGCGCCGTCCCGACCTGCCGCGGCACATGGAAGGCGGCCCGGAAAATCCGCTCGGCGCCCGCGCGATGTATCTGGGCTCTTCGCTCTATCGCATCCACGGCTCCAACGAGCCCTGGACGATCGGCACCAACGTCTCGTCCGGCTGCATCCGGATGCGCAACGAGGACGTCATCGACCTCTACGGCCGCGTCAATGTCGGGGCCAAGGTCGTCGTGATGTGAGGTTGGTTTTGAAGCAGCTGCCCCAAAGATGGTGTCGTCCCGGCGAAAGCCGGGATCCATAACCACAGGCGGTTGTTACTGAGAGAAGCTGTAGCCCCAGCCGTGTCAAATCCCGCACGGTTGTGGTTATGGGTCCCTGTGTCTTGGAAGTCTGTCAGGATGTGGGTGGGCGGGAAGCCGTTGGGTCCTTGGCGCTTG
>NZ_JAQOSR010000272.1:0-7107 GCF_046718885.1 Bradyrhizobium sp. UFLA01-814
GTAGCCGCGCTGGGCCGCCTTCATCCAGTCGTCCTGGGAGATGATGTCCGCCGACCAGCGAAAGCGCTCTCCATGATAGTCGACACCGAGCGAGCCCACGCCGTTGCGCGCCGACTGCCGATCGATCGTGGTGTTGCCGCCGTCGATCCCGCCGTTGAAGCGAACGCCCCATTCCTTCCGTTCGCCATAGCGGCGTGCGAGGTCCAGCTCCGTTCCAAAACGTCCATCCGAGATGTAGCCGGCGGTCAGGCGCGTGATGTCTTCCGCCGCCCGCTTCGTCACGACATTGACCGTGCCACCGATGCTGCCTTGCGGAGCCATTCCGTTGAGAAAGGCGCCCGGCCCCTTGAGCAGCTCAATGCGCTCGATGGGAGCCGGATTGATGCGGTAGGCCGGAACGAGGCCGTAGAGTCCGTTCAAGGCGATTTCGCTGTTCTCGACCCGGAAGCCGCGGATGGTCAGCGCGTCGTAGCGGTTGCTGCTGCCGATCGCAGCACGTACCGACGGATCGGAATTGGTCAGCACTTCCGCAACGCTGGTTGCCTGCTGATCGCGGATCGTCTTCTCGGTGTAGCTCGTCAGACTGTACGGGGTCTCCATGTAGTCCTTGTTGCCGAGCAGGCCGAGTTGCCCGCCGCGCGCGACCTGGCCACCGATATAGGGCACGGGCAACGCCGCCTGCTGCGCGCCGGCCGTCGGCGCGGCCGCAGCCTGCGGCGCGTGCTCGCGCCTGCTCACCTGACGCGATGCCGATGGGCGCACTGAGCGCGACGACGTCGGCCTCCGAACCGGCGTGGCTCGATGCTGCGCGGTGACGACGACTGGAGGCAGCGGCGCAACGCTGCTCGCGGGTGACTGCTCAGGCGACTGGGCGAGCGAAGGGACCGCGGAAAGGAGGAGAGACGCGCACGCGAATTGAAATGCGCGTGGAGCGTTTGAACTGACGAGCATGAGGTCCCCGGATTCTTCGTGGCTTCGCCTCGAACGTCATCAGGGTTCGAGCGCGACCACCGGGGCATAAGCAGCATGCGTTGTGAGGCCAACTAGAACGCATCTAAGCAACGGGGATAACACCTGCTGCATGAAGCGACATCGATGCGGCAGATTCCGCGTTTCGATGATTCTTTCGCTGAATCGGCGTTTGCGCGCATGCGGCTTGCTTCTAATCGCCACCTTCGAGGTTAGAGGGATTCTTGATGCGAGCGTCGTCGCGCTCTGCGCGATACATCCAATCGTCGCGGTGAATTGTCGCAGACCGCGGATGCCGGCGGGCGGAGCGATCGACAACGACGACCGATGGATCCACCGGCATGCGTCCCCTCGCCCGCCAGGGCGAAGGGACACGCAGCCCGGCGATCAGACGCCGGCCATCATCACGTATTTGATCTCGACATACTCATCCATGCCGTGGCGCGAGCCTTCGCGGCCGAGGCCCGATTCCTTGACGCCGCCGAACGGCGCCACTTCGGTCGTGATCAGGCCGGAGTTGACGCCGACCATGCCCGACTCCAGGGCCTCGGCGACGCGCCAGACGCGGCCGATGTCACGCGAATAGAAGTATGAGGCGAGGCCGAACGGCGAGGCGTTGCACATCGCGATCACGTCGGCCTCGTCCTTGAAGCGGATCACCGGCGCGAGCGGGCCGAAGGTTTCCTCGTGCGAGACCAGCGCGTCCGGCCGCACATCCGACAGCACCGTCGGCTCGAAGAAGCTGCGGCCGAGCGACGAGCGCTTGCCGCCGGTCACGATCTTGGCGCCGCCCTTCACGGCGTCGGCGATGTGCCGCTCGACCTTCTCGATCGCTTCCATGTTGATCAGCGGCCCCTGCGTCACGCCAGCTTCCGTACCGTCGCCGATCTTCATCTCCGCGACCTTCTTCGACAGCTTCGTGACGAACGCGTCGTAGATCTTGTCCTGGGCATAGAGACGGTTGGCGCAGACGCAGGTCTGGCCCATGTTGCGATACTTCGAGACGATGGCGCCTTCGACCGCGGCATCGATGTTGGCATCGTCGAACACCACGAACGGCGCGTTGCCGCCGAGCTCGAGGCCGAGCTTCTTCACGCCGACCGACGCCTGCCGGTACAGGATCTTGCCGACCTCGGTCGAGCCGGTGAAGCCGACGAAGCGCACCGCCGGATGCTCGCACAGCACCTTGCCGATCGGCGGCGCATCACCGGTGATGATGTTGAACACGCCCTTCGGCACGCCGGCCTTCTCGGCCAGCGCAACGAGCGCGAGCGCCGACAGCGGCGTCTCGTTGGCGGGCTTCAGCACCACGGTGCAACCGGCCGCCAGCGCCGGCGAGACCTTGCGGGTGATCATCGAGTTCGGGAAATTCCACGGGGTGATGGCGCCGCAGACACCGATCGGCTGCCGGATCGCGAGCAGGCGCGCGTCCGGACGCTGCGTCGGGATCGTCTCGCCATAGACGCGACGCGCCTCTTCCGCGAAGAATTCGACATAGGCGGCGCCGATATCGACCTCGCCGAGCGCTTCCGCCAGCGGCTTGCCCTGCTCGGAGGTCAGGATCAGCGCGAGGTCCTCGCGGTTGGCGATGATCAGATCGAACCATTTGCGCAAGATGTTGGAGCGCTGTTTCGCGGTCAGCTTGGCCCAGGCCGGAAACGCGCGCTCGGCGGCCTCGACGGCCTTGGTCGCGTCATCGGCGCTCAGCTGCGGGATCTTGATCAGCTCGACGCCGGTCGCCGGATTGTTGACGGCGAATTCGGGGGTGCCGACCCAGGCGCCATCGATATAGCAGCGGTCGCGCAGCAGCGAGGGGTCCTTCAGGCGGCTTTGCAGGGAGGATACTGCGGATTGGGTGGCGCGTGCGGCAACGGGCGGGGTCATGGCGTTACTCCTGTCATTTCTGGAATTTCTTGGGGGTGTTCGCCGCCTATATAAGCGGAAAGCCGCTGCGATGCACCGGCGCCGGGCGCGACCCTGCTTGGACGCAAACGCGGCGCGATTGTTGGAGGGTTGTCATTCCGGGGCGGCTCTAAGAGCCGAACCCGGAATCTCGAGATTCTCGGTGCGCAGTTGCGCACCTGAGGGTTCGATGCTGCGCATCGCCCCGGAATGACGGCTCTGATCAGACCGCCCCGCCAGACATATAGGTTTCACGACGGCCGATCATGCGCTCGGCCGCGGCCTTGGCGTCCGCCTTGGTCGAGGTCGCGCAGGTCCGGTATTCGAGGTCGGCCTGCGTCCGCGCATCGCGGCGGCCGAACCAGGATTTGGCGCCGGACCGCAGCAGCGCCAGCGCCTGCGCGACATTCTCGACGGCCTCGAACGAGTGCAGCGCGCCGGTACCTGCGTAGCGGACTTCGTAGAGACCTGGGCTGATCGGCGCCTCGATATTCTCGCCGCGGCCCGGCCGCGGATAGCGCTTCCATTCACTCCATGTCGAAATCATTGCTGCGCCCCCGCAAGGCGGGAAATGACGAATCTTTTCGTCAAATCCGGTCCAATCCGCCGCACCGTTTGTGCAGCGATCTGAATGCGTTAATGCAAATAATCAGGTACGAAAATCATTCCTTGATCACGTTACCGTGGCCGCTTGCGGAGGTCACCGGGACTTGCGCGGCGTCCCCTGCAAAATCTGCGCGCGTGGTGAACGCCTCCCGACCAAGGCCGTTCCTAGCGGCCCGGCCTTCACGACATCGCGACATCGTCGCCTCGCGCCCGCCTTGCGGGAGCGGAAAAGCGGGAGGATGATCCGCCCACTTCAAAACAATAAACCCCACCGGAGGAAGCCCCCAATGCAGAGCAAGGCCCAGATCGATCAGGTATTGCGCCAGAAGAGCGAGGCAAAGGAAATTCCCGGCGTGGTCGCCATCGCGGCCACCGGCAAGGATGTGATCTACGAAGGCGCGTTCGGCAAGCGCGACCTCTCCAAGAGCGATCCCATGACGGCGGACAGCGTGTTCTGGATCGCCTCGATGACCAAGGCGGTGACCTCGGCGGGCGCGATGCAGCTCGTCGAGCAGGGCAAGCTGTCGCTCGATGAGCCGATCGGCAAGCTGTTGCCCGATCTCGCCGCGGTGCAGGTGCTCGACGGCTTCGACGCCAAGGGCGAGCCGCAGCTGCGGCCGGCGAAAAAGCCGATCACGCTGCGCCAGCTCATGACCCACACCGCCGGCTTCGCCTACGACATGTGGGACAGCAACCTCGGCAAGTATCTGGAAAAGACCGGCACGCCCGGTATCATCACCTGCCTGAATGCCGCGTTGAAGACGCCGATCATGACCGATCCCGGCACGCGCTGGGAGTACGGCACCAATATCGACTTCGTCGGCAAGGCCGTGGAGGCCGCATCCGGCAAGAAGCTCGATGCCTATCTGCGCGACAACATGTTCGCACCGCTCGGCATGAGCGACACCGCGTTCAAGATCTCCGACGACATGCGCAAGCGGCTGGTCGGCATGCATGCCCGCGGCGAGGACGGCACGCTGGCGGCAATCCCGTTCGAGCTCGAGCAGAATCCTGAATTCCACATGGGTGGCGGCGGCCTGTATTCGACCGCGGCCGACTACATCAAGTTCTGCCAGATGATCCTCAACAAGGGCAAAGGCAACGGCAATCAGGTGCTGAAGGCCGAGACGGTCGCGACCATGGGGCAGAATCACATCGGCGAGCTCACCGTCGGCAAGATGACGACGGCCTTGCCGATGTACACCAACGATGTCGATCTCTATCCCGACATCGTCAAGAAGTGGGGACTGAGCTTCCTCATCAACACCGCCAAGACGCCGGAAGGCCGCAGCGCCGGCAGCCTCGCCTGGGCGGGCCTTGCCAACACCTATTACTGGATCGATCCGTCGCGCGACGTCTGCGGCGTGATCCTGACCCAGCTGTTGCCGTTCGCCGACAAGCACAGCCTGGAAGCCTTCGCGGGCTTCGAGAAGGGCATCTATGCCGGGCTCGACGCCGGCAGCGGGCAGAGGGCGGCGTAAGGTAGAGCGAGGTCAGGCGACATCGGTCCAACAGCGCACTCGCTGCACCTCTCCCGCTCGCGGGGGAGGTCGCATCGCATCGAAAGATGCGATGCGGGTGGGGGCTCTCTCCAATGAGGGAGTGCGACTCGCGGCGACACCCCCACCCCAACCCTCCCCCGCAAGCGGGAGAGGGAGCACAGCTACTTCAGGGCCCCGATCACGCCTAACGTCATCATAGTCAGGTTCCCATCGCCGGCCGCGGAAATCCCTCCCCTCACGGGGAGGGATTTTTCGTACCGGCCATAGGTCGGGCCTGTCTTGCCGACGCCAAACGACTAAGATCGCGCAAAAAAGCGCGGCGACGCGAACACGACCACGACCACGAGGAGGACGATCTTGGCACCCACACCCAAGGGAGACAGCAAGGCAGACAGCTATGTCTGCGGCATTTCCGATATGCCGCTGCTCGGTGAAACCATCGGCCGCAGCCTCGACCGTGCACGGGCGCGCTGGGGCGAGCGCGAGGCGATGGTCTCGCCGAGCCACAACGTGCGCTGGACCTGGAACGAATTCGCCTATCACGTCGAGGCCTTGGCGGCGGGCTTTCTCGCGCTCGGGCTGCAACGCGGCGAGCGGATCGGCATCTGGTCGCTGAACCGGCCGGAATGGACGCTGACGCAATTCGCCGCCGCGAAAGCCGGACTGATCCTCGTCACCATCAATCCGGCCTATCGCCTCAGCGAGCTGGAATTCGCGCTCGGCAAGGTCGGCTGCGCCGCGATCGTGACAGCAACCGCGTTCAAGACCTCGGCCTATATGGAGATGCTGAACACGCTGCTGCCCGAGCTTGCGAGCTCCGAGCCAGGCCATCTGCGCTCGGCGCGGCTGCCGCAATTGCGCGCCGTGATCCAGATCGGCGGACCGGCGGCGCCGGGCACCATTCCGTTCGATGCGGTATCGCAGATGGGCGGCGAGCGCCATCGCGAGCAGCTTGCGGCGCTCGGCGACAGCCTGCAATTCGACGATCCCGTCAACATCCAGTTCACCAGCGGCACCACCGGCTCGCCGAAGGGCGTGACGCTGACCCATCACAACATCCTCAACAACGGCTACTTCACCGGCCGCGCCATGCGCCTGACCGAACAGGACCGCATCTGCATTCCGGTGCCGCTCTATCACTGCTTCGGCATGGTGATGGGCAACCTCGCCTCGGTCACGCTCGGCACCACCATGGTCTATCCCGGCGAAGGCTTTGATCCGCTGGCGACGCTGACGACGGTCGCGCAGGAGAGATGCACGACGCTGTACGGCGTGCCGACCATGTTCATCGCCGAGCTCGACCATCCCGACTTCGCGCGCTTCGACTTGTCCTCGCTGCGCACCGGCATCATGGCCGGGGCGCCCTGCCCGATCGAGGTGATGAAGCGCGTCAACACCGAGATGAACATGCGCGAGGTGACGATCGCGTACGGCATGACCGAGACCAGCCCGGTGAGTTTCCAGAGCGCAACCGACGATCCCCTGGAGCGCCGCGTCTCGACCGTCGGCCGCATCCATCCGCATGTCGAGGTCAAGGTGGTCGATCTCGACGGCAAGGTGGTGCCGCGCGGCGAACGCGGCGAGCTCTGCACCCGCGGCTACAGCATCATGCTCGGCTATTGGGACGAGAAGGAAAAGACCTCAGACGTGCTCGACGCCAATGGCTGGATGCACACCGGCGACCTCGCCGTGATCGACGACGAGGGCTACTGCAACATCGTCGGCCGCATCAAGGACATGGTGATCCGTGGCGGCGAGAATTTGTATCCGCGCGAGATCGAGGAATTCCTCTATCGCCATCCGAAGATTCAGGACGTGCAGATCTTCGGCGTCGCCGACGAGCGCTATGGCGAGGAGCTGTGCGCCTGGGTCAGGATCAGGCAGGGCGAAACGCTCACCGCCGACGAGGTCCGCGCCTTCTGCCATGGCCAGATCGCCCACAACAAGATCCCGCGCTACGTCGAATTCGTCGACGAATTCCCGATGACGGTGACCGGCAAGATCCAGAAATTCGTGATGCGCGATGCGGTGGAGCAGCGGCTGGGATTGAAGGCGGCGAAGACGGCGTGATGCCGTTCTTCTCCCTCTCCCGCTTGCGGGGGAGGGCCGCTGTCTCTTATACACATCT